>CAZJFS010000092.1:0-16818 GCA_964545075.1 uncultured bacterium | reverse complement strand
AAAAGCGACGGCGACGAAAGACCGGTTCATAAAGTGACCATTTCAAAAGGGTTTTACCTTTCGGCCACGGAAATAACTCAAAAACAATGGCTGAACGTCATGGGCGAACCGGCGCCCTGTAAATTCAAGGGCGACGACCTGCCGGCGGAAAGCGTCAGCTGGAACGACTGCATGGAATTCGTGAAAAAAATCAATGGCGCCGCCCAAAAAGACATATACAGGCTTCCGACCGAGGCTGAATGGGAATACGCGTGCCGGGCGAACAGCCCTCAAAAATACTGCTTCGGCGCGAGCGACTCGGGTATCGACGAATACGCGTGGCACTTCGATAACTCAAATAACAAAACCCATCCGGTTGGAACGAAAAAACCAAACGCCTGGGGGCTTTACGATATGCACGCCAACGTCTGGGAATGGTGCCTGGACAGTTATGCGCCATACATGCCGGTCGAACTGACCGACCCGCGCGGCCCGACGTTAAACCCGTCGCCTGACGATAAAAAGGTCATACGCGGCGGCGGATGGTATAACCCGAAATACGGCTGCACTTCATCGAACCGGGACGCCGCGCCGCAGTCTCGAAAATCCTCCGACATGGGAATGAGGCTTCTTAAGGTCTCCGACGACGGCGCGAATAAATAAGACGCCTGATATTAATTTCGAGATGCTTTTTATAATCAAGCATTTTAAATTACATATAAAAAAGCCCGCGCGATGATAAACTCTCCGGCGGGCTTTTTTGTGTTTTATTATGTTTATTATATATTTCAGAGAAAAGTGTAAATCCGGACTCTCGGCCTATTCATTGCTTCTCAGATGCTTGAACTGCTGAGATCCCCTGAAGTCACATCCTACACAATCGTCGGATGCGCCTGATTCCCTGATCGGAATATATGCGTTACTTTTGGCCGATGCGCCGGGTGACATATAAAGCACCTGATCATGGCCCAGCATATCGCCGATGGTAGCTTCGATTTCGACGAGCCGCGCGGCCATATCGCGATCCTGGCAGGGCGTGGCGAAAACGATCTTATAATATGTTTTAAAGCTCTGTAAAACCTGTTTGAAAAGCCTTGAATATTCATAGGGCGAAGGCGAATAGTAATAAGTCCCTTCGGTTTCATTGGCGATGGACGAAAGCACGTTCTCGTTAAAATCATGGCCGATGCCTATTACATAGATCGGAACGCCGACCTGTTTGGCGTGAGCTATTATTTCCTCGAGCGTATGGCGTGAAAAAGGTTTCGAGCCGGAATAACTTTCGTCCTTGCCGTCGGTAAGAACGACTATGGCTTTTTTCCCTTCCACCAGAGCGCATTTATTTATTGACTGAAAAATAGAATCATATAAAAGCGTGCCGCCACGGGCGCGCATCTGAAAGAGAGCGTTCGATATCGCGTATTTATCGTTTGTAAAATCCTGAAGGACCGATACCTTGTTGTTGAAAGTGATCACCGAACATTTATCAGTCGGATCAAGACCTTTGACAAACGTGAACGCGGCGCGCTGAAGCTCGGGAAGAGTTTTTTTCATGGACGCTGAATTATCGAGGCATAATACGACGTGCATATTTTTAAGCGAAGATTCCACGACGAATGAATCGAGTTTAAAACGATTTTCGGCGACGGCGAAGCTTTGCTCGGTCAAATTTCTATAATACGCGCCATCCCGGTCAGTGACCGTAACGTAAGCCTGAATGACTGGAAAGTGCGTCGCGTCAAGCGATTTAACCTTAACGTCAAGTTTGAGATCCTCGCGGGCGTAAGCCGTGCCGAAAGACGCGGCAATCAATACCAGTAACACGAATACGAAAAATCTTGAATAACCCCTGTTCATAATTCTTCTCCTCAGAAAATTTATTTTTTGCATAAAAAACGAAATTACTCAAGATAATATATCGGTTTTGAAAATAAAAAAATTACATGCCCGGACGTTTTATTTTTACGCCGAGGCCGAATCAGCCAGAGGCGCAGGCATTTTTTTGTTTTTAAAGAAAAAGAGCGCCGTCAGAACAGCCGTAAAGGCAACGCTTGATTTCAACGCGAGGCCGTATTCAAGGGACAAACCATCGGGAGTGAAAAGTATGTAAAGAGAACATATGAGCGTCATGAACATCGCGGGGATCGTAGCTATCCAGTGGCACTTATTATTTTTAATAAGGTAAGATGCGCAGGCCCATAAAACCATGACCGCGAGAGTCTGGTTGGCCCAGGCGAAATAGCGCCATATCACACCGAAATCAACCTTTGTAAGAACGTATCCAATGACAAAAAGAGGAAGACTTATAACCAGGCGGCTGGATATCTTTTCCTGGCTATAGCCGAGCATATCCGCTATCGTGAGGCGGGCGCTTCTAAAAGCCGTGTCTCCCGATGTTATTGGGGCTGCGACGACGCCTAAAAGCGCGAGCATGCCGCCAAGCCTTCCGAGCAGTGTGTTGGATATATGGCTTACCACCCACGCGGCGTCATTTCCGTGTTCAACCATGACGGCGTTCAATTTTTCAACTCCTCCGAAAAACGAAAGGGCGGCGTAGGTCCATATTATCGCCACGACGCCTTCAGTTATCATAGCCCCAAAAAATATTGGGCGCCCGATTTTTTCGCTTTTCATGCACCGGGCCATCATGGGCGACTGCGTCGCATGAAAACCGGAAACGGCCCCGCAGGCGATCGATATAAAAAGAAACGGGAAAATAGGAAGCGCTGCGGCCTGATTGTGATGATTCGCCATATCGAAAACCGGCACGGGATAACCCTGATAAAATATGGCGCCCGTTATTCCGACGGCCATAAAAAGGAGCGCGAACCCGAAGACCGGATATATGCGGCCTATCAGCTGATCTATTGGAAGCATGGTCGCAAGTATATAATATATGAAAATGATTATCGACCAGTGAGTATACGTCGGGCCAAGGTTCAAGCTCGTCATTATTTTCGCGGGCCCCATTATAAAAACCGCTCCGACGAGTAAAAGCAGAACTATTGAAAACACGCGCATGAACTGCTTAACGCCATAACCAAGATATCTCCCGACTATTTCTGACAGGCTTTCACCGTCGTTTTTAATCGAAAGCATGCCCGATACATAATCATGGACCGAACCGACGAACACGCATCCGATAATTATCCACAAAAAGGCCGATGCGCCCCACATAGCACCGGCGACGGCGCCGAATATTGGCCCCAGGCCCGCGATGTTAAGAAACTGAATAAGAAATATCCGCCAGGATTCCATGGGCACGTAATCTACGCCGTCCTTAAGCCTGATAGCGGGAGTCGCGACATTCGGATCGATTCCAACGATCTTTTCGACGATAGAGCCGTATATAAAATAACCCAGAACAAGAAATAAAATGCATAACGAGAATATAACCATATCAACTTCACCTTTCCATAGATAAAAAAATTCAGATACCTCTTTTGAAAAGGAATTATACATGAAAACAGGCTGATTTGCAAAACATATTTTTAAGAAACGGCATTAATATTCATTGACAAAAGCGTCTGTTTGGGAATATAATCACGGAATTATCATGCGGCGATTTAATTTTTTCATTATGCCGTAATTTTAAACTCGAACGGAGCTGAAAAAATCAAACCAGGTTCGCTTACTAAAACAATATTATTAACAAGCCTTCCGGCCATCGTTCAGATGTTTTTAAAAATGGCCGTCGGGATCATCGACAAAATAATGGTCGGACAGCTTGGCGAATCGGCGATCGCGGGAGTCGGAGTGGCCGAACAGCTCGTTTTCTTTCTGCTCATGCTTTTCGCTTCCATAAGCGCGGGAGTCAACGTTCTTTCGTCTCAATGCGTCGGGGCCGGGCAATTTGACGGACTCAAGCCTATTTTTGGCAGCGCCATGATAACCGGGATCGTGTCCGCTATAATATTCAACGCTCTTTTTTATATTTATCCGCGCGAACTTTTAATGCTTCTGGGAGCGAACGAAGGGATCGCGGCGGCCGGCACGATCTATTTAAAAATAACATCGTTCAGCGTCATTTCAATTACGCTGACATTCATGATGACAGCGGTTTTCAGGGCCTTCGCCGACAACAAGACGCCTATGTACGCCTCAATCGCGGCTATCGTAATGAACACCGCTCTCGCCTATGTTTTTATTTTCATATTCAACGCGGGCATCGCGGGAGCGGCATATGCAGCCCTCATAGCCAGATTCGCGGAACTTTTCATCATGCTCTATTCATTCGAGCGGAAAAAAAAGAAGCTAAGGTTATCCGTAAGGGACAGCTTTTGTTTTTCTAAAGATACGTTTTGCAAAGTAGTCAGGGTTGGATGGCCTGTCACGATAGATATGTTCGTCTGGCAGCTGGCGGGCGTCGCGTCTACGCTGATGATATTAAAATTAGGCACCGAAGCCGCCGGGGCCAACGAGGTCATAAAAATGGTTCAAGGCGTAGCGCTTATGCCCGTCGTAGGCATCTCCATGGCCGCCGCCTCGCTTGTCGGTCAGGACCTCGGCCGCGAAGATTTTTCTGGCGCCGAGCGCAAGGCCGACCGTATCCTGAGAATAAGTTTTTGCTTTGTATTATTGATATCGGTATTAACCGGCATATTTTCATCAAGGATACCGGAATTCTTCAATTTCAACATTCAAACAAAGACGCTCGCTTCAAAGTCAATCTTAATTGTATCGTTTCTTCAGTTGTTTTACATATTCAACGTTTGTTTTCCAAATATTTTAAGGGCGGGCGGCGATACCAAAGCCATAATTTATATTTCCGGATCGGCCATGTGGTTTTTCGGCCTCCCGCTCGCTTATATATTCGGAATTACTTATAAACATGGGTTATACGGCATCATCGCCGGCATAAATATCGGTGAAATGATAAAAGGACTCATGTTTTATACCAGATACAAACGCGGACTCTGGAAAAAAAAGCTTATATGACCGCGCGGTTTATTTTTCCTCTTTGATATCGACCGAAAGCAATTTCACATCCGGCTTTTTAGAAAGATCGGCCTGTGCGGCAAACTTTAAAGTAAAACCGAAAGTTTCCTGTTTGGGAACTTCTACGGAAACCGTCATGCCTAATTTGCCGTCTCTGGCTATTCTCATGTCCGAATAACTTATGACGATGCTTTCGCCGTTCTCTTTATATCCGGCGGCATGTTTTTTCTGAAGATGAGCCCTTACTTCCCTTTCGATCGCGGACATCAGCTCATATTTTTCAAATGTTCCATCCGCCGCCGCTTTATAAATATCGAGAACGTCGGTCTGCCATCTGCTTGAAAGGCAATAAATAAGAACGGACGAATCTTCGCTCCATACATAAGCTTGAGCGACGTTACTTTTGCACATCTCGCCCACGGCGTAAAAATCTGAATTTTCAAGTTTGCAGACGATTTTGCAGGCCGCGGTATCGACGATATAATTTTCAATGGTGCTGGTTTCGGGTATCGAATTAAAATAGGCTTCGTCGCCCTTTTTCAGCTTGTCGTAATCAACTTTGGCCGACGCGTAACCCCAGGCGAAACAGTATCTTCCGTTCGGCGACGGCGTGTCTTTAAAAATTATAAAATTTTCAGAAGTAGACGCCGCCTGCGCCGATGCCATAAAAATAAGAAGAACTGCCGCGACGGCAAGCGCCGTGAGAATAGATGCGTTTGTTTTTTTCATTTTACTCCTCCGATTTCGATCTTTTTGCGGCATAATGATACACCAGACCCCGCCTTCTTTTCAAGAAATAAATTAAATTATGGAAAGGAAAAAATAAGGCGTTTATATTTGACAATATTCTCCGGATATGCTAATATCTCATTCAAAATTTAACGGAAAATCCATTATAAGGAGACAAAATGAAAACTATCACATTATCGGACAAGCAATATGAAACTCTTTTAAAAATGGTTCATTTGGGGAAATATATGGTCGATAACGCGGCCATGGAAGAGCCGATCGATTTCGACAAGGCTTATCAGCACATGCTTTCATTCGCGCCTGAATTCAAGCTCGAAAAAGCCATCGTTATGGATGCCAAGAAAAAAACCTACGGCTTGAGCGAAAAATACCTCGAAGAAAAAGGCAATCAGGTAAACGATATAATCGACGCTTTTGAAAGCGTGGTTTTATTCGAAGACCTGGCCGAAGAATTCGCCGCGCGCGAGATACACGCGAAATACAGCGCGAAAATCGATAAAATGAAGGACGAGGAATTTGCGGAACTTGTTGGAAAATCCGCCGAAAAATTCCTTGACGAATTCGAAGAGAACGGCCTTAAAAATGTTAAAATAGAATTAAAATAAATTTCAATCGTAAAAACAACTATTTTTAATCCGGGCTGTCCAAAAAGATGATTTTTGAAGCAGCCCGTTTTTTTATCAGCGCGATATCAAAGCTGAATTTTTTCCTTGAACTTATTTTTAAAATAATGTAAAATCACCTTCATTTGTTTTAATGTTGAGGGAGCGTGATATTTAATGAAGGCAATCACCAAATTCTTCGAACTTGACGAAAGAAAAAGCGACATAAAAACCGAGATCCGAGCCGGTTTTACGGTTTATCTTACCATGGCGTACATACTTTTCGTGAACCCGATGATACTAAAAAGCGCCGGCGTTCCCTTCGGCGCGTGCATGGTCGGAACCGCCATCTCCGCTGGAATTTCGTGCATAATCATGGGATTATTCACTAACTTCCCGCTGGCCCTGGCTTCCGGAATGGGATTAAACAGCATGCTCGCCTTCAATGTCATATTAAAATACGGCATTTCATGGCAGACCGGAATGGGGCTTATCTTCCTTGACGGTCTCGTGGTACTAATCATGGTAGTCATCGGACTCAGGGAAGCGGTAATGAACGCCATCCCTGAGGAATTAAAACATGCAATCGCGGTCGGGATAGGGCTTTTTCTTGCATTCATAGGATTTTTGAACGGCGGAATAGTCGTATTAAATAAAGAAGCGAATATTTTAATGGCTGGAAACTTTGCCAGCGCCGAGGTCGCGGTCACCCTCGCCGGGCTTCTGGTAATATCGGTTCTTGTCAGTCGCCGCGTAAAGGGCGGAATATTGATCGGTATTATTTTGAACACGGTCATAGCCGTAATACTCGGTGTAGCTAAAATACCGACAACCTTTATTTCGGCCCCTGATTTTTCAACTATAGGCGCGTTAGATATCGCAGGAGCCTTCAAGTTTTCCCTCGTGCCAGTGCTGATAAGTTTTGTCATTGTTGACTTTTTCGACACACTCGGAACGGTCACGGCCATAGGCTATCAGGCAAATCTCACCAACGGCGACGGCAAAATAAAAAATATCAGCCGCATCCTCGGTATCGACGCCATAGCCGCCATGCTCGGCGGCGCATGCGGAGCGAGTTCGGTTACATCTTACGTCGAATCGGCCGCGGGCGTTTCTGAAGGCGGAAGAAGCGGACTTACCGTGATAACGACCGGAATATTGTTTCTTCTAAGCATTTTTATAGCCCCGATTGCAGGTATCGTTCCCAAGGAAGCCACTGCTTCGGCGCTTGTAATAATAGGGTTCATGATGATGGATAATATCGTAAAAATCAAATTCGATGAATATGAAACGGCGATACCGGCTTTCATAATGTTCATGGCTATGCCATTCACATATTCAATATCCCACGGCATTGGAATGGGATTTATAACTTACTCGATACTTAAGATCTTCGCCGGCAAGGCTTCGCAAGTCCACCCGTTGATGTATTTAACTTCAGCCGTTTTCGCGGTTTCTTTCGCACTGTTCAACTGATTTTTTAAATTTTATTAAAAATCAGTTTGAATAATCATAAAACTGTGATAAAATATATCGCCGTATCACAGTGAAAAATTGTTACAGAGGAAATCATGATAATCGAACGTGAAAATGAACTTATAAACTACCTGAAAAATCTGCGTTCAAAAAAAGTCAGCCGTCTAGCTCTAGATCTCGAAGGCGATCAGGGGTCCTTCAGATACAAATATTCAGTCGCTATTTTCCAGTGCTTTGACGGTGATGAAGCGGTCATCATAGACGTGCTCAAACTCGGCGCATCCGAAACGCTGAAGGAACTGCTCACATGCCCCGACTTAATCAAAGTCATGTTTTCCTGCAACAACGATCTTTTCATAACGCAGAACGTTCTGGGCCATTCTATATTTCCCGTCAGGGACATTGCCATAGCCCAGAAGTTACTCGGAAAAAAAGCCGAAATTGCAAGTTATATCGGAATAGAAAAAAAAGAAAAAGACGCATTCCAAAGGGCCAACTGGCTTAAAAGACCCTTAAAACAAGATCTCATCGACTACGCCATAAAAGACGTGCTCGACCTTTTGAGGATCGAGGAAACCCTGACGGCCGAACTATCGGAAAAAAAACTCGCCGATAAATACATCGAAGAATGCGAGCGCTTATGCACCATAGATTACCGGGTAAATCAGCTCAAACAATACGCCGATAAATTTCCAGGGTACAGAAAACTTAAATCGGATAAAAAAAAGCTTGCCCGCGCCATATGGATATTTCGCGAGTTGCTTGGCGAACGTTTTGATTGTCCGGTAGGCTATATACTTTCAAAAGGCTCCATGCTCAATATAATTAAAAGCGGAAACACCATAGAAAGCATTATCGCTGAATTAAACCGCGAAAGGCGCGAGCACAAAAAAATCGACCAGCTATTGATCGAAAAACTTTATAAAAAAGCCGAAGAAATGGCTCAAAACTCCTTTTAATTAATGACGCGCCGGAATGTTTGCTTTCACATAAGCTGAAAAATAAGAAAAGAGCCTCTATTAAAATCATAGAAGCTCTTTTTTATTGCGCTTTTTTATATGCTAAATTATGCCGTTATTTGCGGCTGACCACGATAACCCTGAAACGCATATCATAACTGCCGGCCATATCCGAAACTATTTCATCCACGAGAAATTCAAGGCAGGCCGGCTCGGCTTCGATCGTACTTATGAAGCGGATTATTTCGTCAAAATTTTTCAACCTTATGGTAAACACTTTTTCGTATACATTTTTGTCCTTGGTCGACGAGAATGTGTAGGTTCCGCCGATTATTTTAGCCGAAGGGCCTGCGATAACGTGATGCGCCCTCATTACAATCGAATCGATTGACTTTTTGTCGGTTTTACCCGGCTTCATGCGCTTGAAATGAACCGCGTTCGAAAAATAATACGTGCTCTGCACCTTAAAAGCAAAGTAGTTGGAAAATTTTTCAATCTTGGCATCCTGTATGGGTTTATACTGACGCATTTTGGTGGCGAAAGTCTGCGTATCGCCGAAGTTCGAAGTCATAAGTTCGCCTTCGAGATCGTGATTGAGCGATGCCAGATTTCCGCCAAGCGAGCTTGTCGCCGTAAACTTTCTAAGCGTCAGACGGCAGGTTGAAAGCGCGTCGAAAAATTGTTTGTAAAATTCCGACATGCCGACGAATTTTTTGTCGGCGTCATAATATGTCCCGCCCTTCTTGGTGAATGCAACGAGCCTTGTAACATCTTCGGTGCCCGATGAATCAGGCGGAGCGCCGGCGAACATTTTTCTGCCCCAGGATAATATGGAAGGTATGGCCGTCGAAAAATACGCGCTCATAAGGGTCATTACTATCAGTAATACCATGAAAAGTTCGACCGTTTTACGTGAAATGGGAAGGCCGTCGGCTATCCGCCAAAAATCTTCGTTCATAAAATTCTTGGCGTTATGCCAGAACATGGAAAGCGCTTTTTTCTCGGATGAGGGAAGCAAAAGGTATGCGTCCACTATAACGAGCGCTATTATCACTACAAGATAAAGCAGAAGCGGATTGAAGATGCCGGCCACTAAAAGAATGCCGTCTAAAAACACGAGTATTAAAGCCATCGCGTAGCCCAGCATCCTTATCGTATAAAGAGCGTCTTTTACGACCAGCGGCCGGCCGGCCTCGTCGATACCCATCGCGGCGCGGGCATCAGGCGTCATTTCCTGGATCTTATCAAAACGGTCAAGCCCCTGCATAGCCGCTTCAAGTTCCTCGACGAACGTGAAGTAGTTTTCCTGCGAGAAAACCTTTGTAAAAGCCCTGTGTTCTATTTTAATGTAGCCGTTTTCCTGAAGCCATATAAAACCTATGGTCGACATGCTTTTAGGAGATATGACGCCGGGCGGTCCCTTTAATTTTTCAGGTTTTATGGTTTGTTTCGCGACGCGCAAAAAATTTACGAGTCCGGTAAATTCTTCGCGCGTCATTTTGAATTCATTCCCGTAGCTTATATATATGGCTTGATTATCAAGATAATCAAGATAGAAGGCAAGTTTTAAATTGTCGCGAAAGCCTATTAAAAGGGCTTTAGGATTCATAGCCATAATAGCATAGGATTATAACACAAATACAATACAAAATCAAATTTATGTTTAATATTAGTTATAAAATTTTAACATTAAAACAAGTGATATTTGAAATTTGACATTTCCAGACATATTGTGATAAAATTTTAAAAAAATTACATTTATTATAATCAAAAGAAGGAACATATGAAAAAAAACGGAATCGAAAAAATAAAATTCGGAACGGATGGGTTTCGCGGCATAATCGCAAAGAATTTCACTTTTTACGAAGTTGACGTGATCGTCCACGCGATCGCGGAGTATATTTACTCGGAAAAGCTTAACGCCCTCGTTAACGTTTGCTATGACAGGCGTTTCATGTCCGATCTTTTCGCCGCACGCGTATGTGAAACGCTCCATACGCTTGGCATTTCAACCGCTTTATCAAATTCTCCCGTTCCAACTCCGGCGCTGTCATATATCATGAGAAACTCCAAAGCCGGACTTGGAATAATGGTCACCGCATCGCATAATTCCTACGAATACAACGGCATAAAAATAAAAACGCGGGATGGCGCTTCAGCTCCCGGAAATGTCATCTCAAGCGTACAAAAGATTATCGATGGCTACGCTGAAGCCGGATTCGAATCAGATAAAATAAGAAAAAAATTAGGCATATCGAAAAGCGGAACGGGCGTTAAGATCGACCCGCTGCCTGCGTATCTGGAAAACATTAAAAAATCAGTGGACATAGAAAAAATAAGATCGTTTTCAAAAAAAATACTGATAAACCCTATGCACGGCTCGCAGGCCGGACTTTTCAAACGTTTTACGCATATGGCCGGACTTCGCCTTGAAAGCGAGGAAATTTTCAGCGATCACAATCCGCTGTTTCCAGGCTTCAATCCCGAACCAATACTTCCTAACCTCATGCTGATGTCTTCATATATGAACCGCATGGCAATGGATTCGCCCTTTTTCGCCGGATTCGCGTTCGACGGCGACGGCGACCGCATAGCCGCCATGACATCCAACGGCGGTTTCGTTTCGCCTCAATCCGTTTTTTCAATATTGTTATATCATCTGGCCAAAAACAAAGGCGCGCGGGGTGGAATCGCCAAAACCGTTTCCGTCACATCCCTTGTTTCCGCTATCGCCTCTAAATATGATCTTAAAATAAACGAAACGCCTATCGGCTTTAAATATATAGCCGATCTTATGCTTTCACCCGAACACGGCATCGCTATCGGCGGTGAGGAAAGCGGCGGCATCGGTCTTTCTCATTATATGCCGGAACGCGACGGCCTCTTTCTCGCAATGATGCTTCTGGAAGTGATGGCTTATGAAAATAAATCGCTCGAAGAACTTCTCGCGTTGCTCGAAAAAGAGTTCGGCGCCTTTCATTACGATCGCGACGATTATCGCTTAAGCGAAAAAAAATTCGCCGAAATCAAGCAAAAACTTTCAACTGAAAAATTCGTCAGCATTTTAAACAAAAAAGTTGAAAGGCTCATCGACACGGACGGCTATAAATATTTTCTTGCGGACGGATCCTGGATATTATTCCGTTTTTCAGGCACTGAACCGGTTTTAAGAATATACGCCGAAAGCCATGAAATGCCTTTCACAAAAGCGCTTTTAAATTTCGCGAAAGAAGAACTCGAGCTATGCGCCGTATAAGCCGCGCGGCTGGCCAAATCCCATTAAGAAAAACGGCTCGCATTATAAAATCAAGAAATATAAATGTAGCGCCGTTTTTTATATAAAAAAGACTCCGGAAACGGCAAAATTCAATTTTATTAAGTTTAAAATAAATGGAACCAAATGATTACATTATAAGTAAAACCATATGTAAAGGATCGATTTTACTCACTTTAAGATGCAGACGGAATTTTTGAAAAATATATAATTTTTTTCCATGGGTTTCCTTGACAAGCCTCAAAATTTTTTGTATAATTAAAATAACTTGATAAACGCATAATGACTCGAAAACAGTTGAAAAAACTGATTCTCTAATGTGTATTTGAAATATGAAAGGAAAGTGAATCCAGACGCGGGCGGGCGGGTCCGCAGACAGTAACGGGTAAAACAAAATTTAAGAGGAGGAATTTCTATGTTTAACATAAGCTCAAAAAAATTCGTGGTTCGTTTCATTACGGTAGTTCTTCTCGTTGCATTTTCAACAACAAGTTTTTACGTAGGCGAAGCTCAGGCCAATATTAAGCATCTCATTCTCGGCGGCGTAGTTGGCGCTGGCGCGGTTCTCGCATGGCCTACAATATCTGCGGCAGTTGGATGCGCAGCTGGTGCGGTTGGTTCAGTAGCAGCTGGTGTTGGTACCGCTGTTGTTGGCGCAGTAGCAACGGGTGGCGCGGCTGTCGGCGGAGCTATCGCCGGCGCAGGCGTAGCAGCTGGTTCAGCTGTAACAGCTGGTTTCGGTGCTATCGGCGGCGCAGTAGCTGCTATCACGGCTTCCCCGCTCTTCATTCCCGCTCTCTTAATAATTGCGGCAGTCGTAATCGGTTACATAATCTATAAGAAAAGAAAAGCAGCTAATGCTTCGACTCTTTCAACCGCTACCAATCCATATGCAACAACAACGTCCTCATCGAGCGCAGCTACAGTATCAACAAACCAGGCAACTGCAGCTACAACCACAAACGCTTCGATCCCGACCGCGATCAGCACGAACTTAGCAGTTGGCAATTCTTCATCAACAGCTCCTACAACCAATTCGACTCCTACATCGCTTAGCCTTAACGAAGGCGCTTCCGCAGAAAGAAAACCTGATATATCTTCAAGCGCAAGCCTCACTGCTGCTGTTTCCGATTCAGGCAACGCTTCAGTTAATGCAGCTCACGAAAAATACGTAAACGCTTACAAGAGCTACATCAATCTTCTCTCATCAGGTAAATCATCGGAAGACTCAGAAGTTCAGAAAGCTCTCTCAGATTACAAAGCGGCTTTCGACGAATATCAGAGCCTTACAAAAGCAGCTTCAAACAATTAATATAACCCAGGCTTAAAACAAGCTAGATAAAATTGGGAGGTAGAAATACCTCCCAATTTTCAAAAAAGAAAGAAAATTTTAAAATAAAAAGAACGGGTAATAAAAGAGGTGAGCCATATGTTATCAATGACTAAAAAAAATAAACTTAATACAACCATATTGATGGCCTGCATAATCTCGTTCGCGTTCGTCGGAATGTTCTACGAAACATCCCAGGCATCTATAAAACATCTTGTGATCGGCGGAATTATAGGCGCAGGAGCTGTCCTTGCGTGGCCGACGATAACTGGCGCGGTAGCGTCCATAGCTGGCGCGGCAGTAGCTGGCGGAGCGGCTGTAACAAGCGCGGTAGCTGTCGGCGGAGCCGCCGTAGGCGGAGCCGTAGCCGGCGCAGGCGCAGCGGTGGGCGGAGCGATAACCGGCGGGTTCGCCGCAATAGGCGGAGCCGTAGCCGCAATAACGGCATCGCCGTTATTTCTTCCAATATTGGCCATCGTGGCTGTAGCGGTAGTAGGTTATTTCGTATACAAACACTTCAAAAACAAAGCGGCAAAGACTCCCACTACCACGGCCGATAATCCATACGATAGCACTACTACAACCGGGCGCATAACTGATTCAACGACTACAACAACCACAGCGACAACCGATAAAAATACTACTCCAACGACCACGACTGCAGCCGATACGACCGTTTCAACCCCGACTACCCAGTCTGTCCAGGATTCATCAGCAAAATCATATAAAGATAAATATACTGCAGCCTATCAAAACTATATAAAACTTCTTCAGACGGATACGTCAAATGGAACATCCGCCGAAATAATGCAAGCTTTTCAGCAGCTCAAGCAGGCTCAGGACGAATACAAAAATTATCTTGACTCAAATCCCGCAGCCGCTTCAAAATAAAACCAAGAACTCCAAATACCAAGCAATAAAAAAGGCAGGAAATTAAATAAGTTTCCTGCTTTTTTTATTGCCAAAGTTCATTTTTTCATTTTTTGGCCGATACTAAAATAAAAAATTATAAGGAAGGAAGAACAAACCGATGCGTGAATTAAAATGTCCAAAATGCAACGTTGGCTTTTTTACCGAGTCCGTTGCCGGAATAACAATCCAGACATGCAGACAATGTTCAGCGGTGTTCATTGACGGCGTCGAAATATTCAGACTGCGCGAAGGCCCCGTCGATGTCGATCCCAAAAAACTTGAAATCAAAAACATCAAAGACACGAATTTCATAGCTGAAAAATGTCCCAGATGCGAGCAGAAGTTTCATAGCGAGGAATATATAAAAGATTCCGACATTCACTTTAAACTTTGCACAAAATGCTCATCAATAATGTTCGACCAGAGCGATCTGGCTAAATTGAAAAATTTCCAGATATCTCCCATGATGAAAGTTTATGATGAATTTGAAGACCTCTTCCCGGTAATGAAAAGAGTAATCTGCAAATAACGGACACGTTTCCGAAAAAACTATAGTTTAAAATAAAAAAACACGGGGTGTCCGTGTTTTTTTATTTTTGATCGACGATGACCATTTTCCCCTTTTTTCTGAGCTTTTCAGCTATGAGCGAAACTATAACATCCCGCGGAAGAACCCCCATCTGCCTGAAAACAATATCAGAATGAGCCATATTTTTACTCATGCCGACAAAAAAATTTATTCTGTCGGCGAATATCAGCAGCGAATAAAGAGTATAAACGCCTGAATTTTTATCGTCGCAATTTTCCGATTCCTCGTCAAGTATGTTATATACCTGATTAAGAGTAACGGCGCCTTCAGTAACCAGATCGATGCCTTCTATTTCATATTTCGGCGGCTCGATCATACTCTGCGAAGAGTTATCGACACTTAAAGGCTTCCGGCTGTATCGCGATATTATACCGGCCGTACTCGAACCGCATACGACCTTCAATCCATCCGATTCAAGAAAAGTTTTCGCTATAAAAGCATCATCGTCTCTGCTTTCGGGCGGGCCCGTCATTATATTAACGACATTGCCGTTTCTGCACGATATCAGAGCGCAAGTCGTATCATCGCCGCGCCGGCCCTTCGAGATCCTCAAAGACTCAATAAGCGTACTGTCCGAAATATCCCTGACGGCGGAACCTGAACGCAAAAGCCCGTTAATATAACCGCAATATCCATCGGATGTCCAGCCCATCTTAAGAGTGATCCCCATGCCGGCCTGGGTTACTCCGTCGCTCACGATCAGAAGGTGGTTACCTTCATCTAAAAAGCAGTTGGCTTCGCATACCACTTCGCCGCCAAGCGTAAAACTCCGAAAATTAAGTAAAGACGCATAACCTCCGGCTATAAATACCGGTTCCGGCATTTCATAAGAAAGAACGGTCGCGGCGCCGTCGTTTAATATTTGAACCAATGTCAGAACCGCGTACGGCAGGTCCCTCTGCCTTGCCTCGTGCATCGTCGAAACTACATTCTGGAAAGCGTCGCGCATTGAAAAGCCGCGCCGTATGAGTTCTAAAAGCCTGGCGCTCGCCATTGTGGCCGAAACATTAGCGCGAACGCCGGAACCCAGGCCATCGCTTACAACAACGAGCGTCGAATTTCTGGTCCGCTCGTACATCACGACGTCGCCGCATGGCGCGCCGTTTTTTTTCGGTTGCTGTGAGTAATTTATTTCGATATGTTTATAGCTCATATTTTTGATGATTTCCCCTTCAACAGCGAATCTTTTTAAGCGAAAGCCTATTTTTCTTTTTCGGTATCGGATATCTTTATCAGATTTCGAACCAGATCCTCGCCATGAGCCGTCATTTCACCAAGAAATTTAGCCATCTGCTGCGCCATGTTTATCTGATGCGCCAACAGCTCTTTTGCCTGCTCGACCGTCCTGCTTTTTATATTTTCCAATTTTTTTGTAGTGTCTTCAAGATTGGTGATATTTATGAATATGCCTACGAATTGGCGCTCCGCCGGCATAAGATATAAAATTTCATGGCATGTAAGATTATACGATAAATATTTTTCGACTGTTTCTATTTTGGACTCGGCCCCCGTCGAAAGCTTTTCAAAATTCGTGGGATCAATAAGATACGATATGCGCTTTCCTATCACGGCTTCGCTTGTAAGAAACATTTTTTTAAACGCCGCATTCATGCTTATTATATTAAGGCGATCGTCAAGAATTATTATGCCGTTGGGACTCGTTTCGATTATACGGTCGGTCCTTCTTTCAGCGAGCATTTTCATATACGGAATGCACATTTCCAGTTCGGCCATTCCCGATATAACCGCAATCGCCTTATCGCGGCAGGAATTATAACCGCAGGCGCCGCAGTTAAGATGATCTTCCGGACTTAATTTACCTGTTTTTTGAAGCACTTTCGTTATCTCTTCTTCACTCGCGGGAGGGCCGGTAAATATAACGTCTTTTTTATACGAAGTCGCGAACATTTCAGGCAAGAGCTGTGTTTTCGTTCTGCGGCCCGGCGTCGATGAAGCGAAATCTATGACTACGAAGCGGCGATCGAAAATATTATCTTTAGCTGAAATAG
>CAZJFS010000091.1:4283-17083 GCA_964545075.1 uncultured bacterium | reverse complement strand
AAGGAATAAAAATGAACGGTAATAATATAAGTATTGAAACCCAAAGGCTTGTTATTAAAGTAATACAACCAGCCGATGCGGGGAAAATGTTTGAATATAGAAGCGATCCGCGCGTGAGTAAATTTCAAAATTGGAAACCCGTGAATTACGAATCGATAATAAAATTTATCAATGAAAATTTGAACGTGAAGATTAATCAGGCCGATACTTGGAAGCAATTCGGAATTTATTCGAAAAATGACGGCGGCCTGATAGGCGATATAGGAATGCATTTTTTAGATCCGCAAAATAGTGTCGTTGAAATCGGCTTCACTCTAAGTCCTGAAAATCAGGGCTTTGGTTACGGTTGCGAAGCCGTATCAGCAATTATTCAATATTTATTTAAGAAGCTTGAAAAACATAGAATAATTGCTTCAACCGATCCGCGAAACGACAGATCGATAGCTTTATTAAAAAGAGTTGGAATGAGAAAGGAAGCGCATTTTAAAAAAAGTTTCTTAACCAATGGCGAGTGGGTTGATGACATAATATTTGCTTTATTAGAGGAAGAATACAAAAAATAATAAAATGAAATTGACTTTTCAAAACATATACATTGGATTAAATAGCAATTATAAATTATCGCCCCATGTCGTTGCCGGCTTGGAGCGATAATTCATAATTACGCCTTGTTTTTATTTATTTTATTCCGATTCGCTTTCCTTATCATCTTTTGAATTTCCCGTCAGTTGCTTGTAAAGCGCTTCGGCGTTTTCATAGCGCCATTTTCCGGATACGTCGAAAGTTCTTCCCGAGTGGGTCCAGATCAGCGAATGTCCGCCCGTCTTATTTTCCATTATTACGGGCGCCGGATCGAAGTCCTTAATTTTTATTTTATACGGATAGTGAACGATCATTACCATGTTCGTCTTATTGACTTTTGTGACGGTCCGAGTAAATTCGCTGTAGGCGTCGGGGTTTTTCGCCTGATATTCGACCGTTTTGATCAGATTGTCTTCTTCGCGCGAAAGCGTGTCTTCGGTTTTTATTACGGTCTCTTCGCCCGCCTTTATTTCCCGCGCCAGATAAACGGATATGTAACTTACATTTCCCTTTTCGTGCTTCCTGACCATTTTAAGGGGAACGAATCCTTCCGAGCCGTTCAGCATGAAGTATTTCAAATTCGGGCTCATCGAAACGTAGCTGGCTTCCAACTTGGTTATGGGCGCGCTGGTGTCGTTCTTGATCGTAAAGGTGCGCACGAACTTTCTTTCTTTGAGGCCGATGAATTCCTCGTTCTTATAACCGGTCTGCCGTACGTCCAAGAAATATTCCGATTCGCCGAAAGGCCATCTGGCCACGTCGCCGGAAGCGATGCCGGTATTTCCGAATTTATCGATGATCCTTGCGTAGGAAGTTTTGTCCTTGACCAGATCGACGCTTATTTTAGCGATGGGTTCTTCGCTTCTGCCAGTGCGTCCCGGCGTCCCCCGCTTTGAACTGTAAATAAATAATATATCGTTTTCCTTTATTTCGTCTTTTTTTCCACCGTTTAAAATGACCGTTCCGTCTTTCACGTCGACCACGACGAAACGCCCTTCGCTGGTCTCCTGTTCGTAATTGTCGTAATCGCTTGCTATCGGCGCGAGCTTTTTCTTCAAGTTTGAATCCGCATGGAGATCATCTACAATTTCTTTCACTTTATTTTCGGTCGTAACTATTTTCGGCGTGATGAATACCATTAATTCGGTTTTTTCATTTTTAGTTGAATTTTTTGAAAAAATATCTTTTAAGAAGGGGACGTTTTCAAATAGCGGCGTTTTGTATGCGCTTTTGGTTCTATTGTTTTTAATGAAACCGCTTATGACCACGGTCGATCCGTTTTTGGTTATGACGTTGGTATTGATCATGCGATGTGAAAAGGTCGGCGCATTAAGATCGCCAGTCGTGCTAATCACATTTTGAATGGTCTGGTCGATACCCATATTGATATATCCGTCGCGGTTAACCTGCGGCAGCACTGAAAGCTTGATGCCTATTTCCTGGTATTCGATCGAATCATTTATAATTCCAGTCGATGTGGTCACTTTCTGGATGGTAGGAATTTTGATTGTTTCCTCGAAATACGCTTTTGAATTGTTGGTAGTCAGTAATTGAGGCGACGAGAGTACGTTGATATTATTCTTCGAGTTGAGCATCTGAAGAAATGAATTGAAGCGTTCGCCGTTTATGACGCCATATTTCAATCCCTGAAGTTTTGCCTGTTTGGTGGGATCGTTAAGATTTCCGAAATCGACGCCCGTGTCCTGACGCACGCTCTTCCCGCCGGTAAGATTCTGGGCGGCGTATTTCCATTCCAGGCCGAACTGGCTTGTGTCGTCTATCGAAATTTCGGCTATGAGGACTTTAACGTGGACAAGCGACGTTCTGCGATCGATCTTTTGGATGGTATCTTTGACCATGTCGATAATGTTGCGCGGCGCTTTTACCAGGATAGCATTAGTTCTTTCGTCGTGTGTAATATCGATGCATTCGTTGCGCTTTTTAATAAGTTTCATTGCCGGCCCGGCAGGATTTTTTTCGCCAGGATTTTTTTCATGCGCGTTTTTCGGCGGCGGCGGCGTTGCCGGAGCCGTGCTGAAGATCCTGGGCGAGTATATGTTATTTAGCAACGATGCCACCGTTTTAGATGAGGCGTATTGAAGATATATAACTTCGGATTGGATGGTTCCGTAATAGTATTTTTCAATGTTCGCAATGGTTTCTTTGACTATTTTCTCTGTTTCAGCATCTTTGGCTTTCAAAATATAGGAATTGGTCTCGACGACGTATTTAATTTCATATGCTTTTTCGTTAACTCCGCACAATTCGAGCGAGTCTTTAACTTTTTTAAAAATTATCTGCGCGTCGCTTCTGGGCAGTTCGGAAAGATAGCCAGTGGATATGTTCTTTAACTGATCGTTTTCCGATCCGTTAGCGGGAGCGTTTGCCGCCAGAATGTTGAAAGCCAAGATGATGACGAGCGCAACTATATTCAAAAAGGTGAATTTATTGGCGTTAATATTTTTCATGGCTATTTCACCTCTTTAAATTCTGAATTGTCGATATGCCTTAAGTTTTTTACGTCGCTATTTGCCGAAGCGGCCGCCTTTTGGGGCGTCGATTTCAAAAGCCTTTGCTTCACAGCCCCGGCGTCTTCGAAGCGCCAGAATCCGTTGAGCGAAATATGACCGCCGCCATGGGTCCAGATAAGAGACGTGCCGCCCATCGTGTTATCGATAACCGCCGGAGTGAAGTTGAAATCCCTGATGATAATTTTATCCGGAAAGTTCAGAGATATTCCAAAGGGCGTTTTCGAATCTTTAGGCCCATAGCCGGAACTGTATTTTTCGTAATAATTTGTTTCATTGAAAAATTTTTCTGTGTTAAATTCTTTGCCCGGCGGCGCTATCATGTTCGTTTCGAGCATAAGTTCGATTTCTTCGTCGGGCCCGATTATCCTGTTGAAAAAAATCTGATATTCGACGCCTTCTCCGGTCTTTTTTTCGGCCATTTTTAATTCGGTATTAGAGCCGTTTTCGATAAGCGCCGCTTTATATTTATCGTGATCTACGTTGATCGATTTGCGTGGATTTTTAGGATCGATTCTCGTATAAAGATTGTCGATCATTTTTGTTTTAAGCATGGGCTTTTTAGTCGTGTTTTTTATTTTAAACGTTGTTTTGGGATTATATTTCAAGTAATCTGGGCTTATGGTAAGATCGAATTTCATGCTCGTTACCCTGAAATTTTCAAAAACCATATAAGATTCCTCCGGCAATACGAGGTCGCCGGCGAGCACATTTTCGTTTGAACCCAGGTTTATTATGGACGCCAGCGCGGTTTTATCCTTGAGCGTATCGATCTTGATCGTGGCGATCTCTTTTTCTTCGACCGATATAAGCTGGTGCGTTTCCGGATGATAATATTCCTTTTCCGGCCTTACGATTCTAAGTTCTTCGCCTTTTTTCATTTTATTAGCCGCGCCCGCGCTTATAACCACTTTGTCATCCGATACCGAAAGGACTTTGATAGTTTCCCGGTCTTTTTTTACGAATCCGGCGGTATGTCCGGCTTCGGCTTTTTTGATATGTTCTTTAACCGCCGGCGCCGCAAGTTTTTCCACGGCCGAATCAAAATCGCCGTCAGTTTTTGTTATTTCCGGAGTTATAAAAACCATCAGCTCGGTTTTTATATTGCTGCTTGCGGAGCGGCCGAAAAGTCTTCCTAACAATGTCGAACGGCTCGTGCCCGGCATTCTTGAATCTTCGGTTACGTTGTTGTTTTTGAAAAGACCGCCTATGACGATCGTCGATCCGTTTTTAACCAGGACGTTGGTGTTGATGACGCGGTTCGAATAAGTCGGGGCGTTAAGTTTGTTTGAAAGCGTATCGAGAACGTTTTGTATTGTCTGGGAAATTTCAAGATTTATATAGCCGTCTATGTTTACCTGCGGTTTGACCAGCATATCGATTCCGACGTTCTGATATTCGGTTGAAGTGTTTATTATGCCGTTGGATGTAGTGGTCGTTTTAAGCACCGGGACTTTTATGGATTCCTGGAACTGCGCCTTCATGTTGTTCGAGGTTAAAAGCTCCGGCGATGCAAGGACCTCGATATGGCTTTGCATTCTTAACATCTGAATGAACATGTTGAGCTTGTCGCCTGATATTACGCTGTATTTATAACCTAAAAGATCGCTCTGGGAGGCTTTCTTTTGATATCCGTAATCGACCGTAGCGGTCGGCTTGGAGCTGTTCTGACCAAAAAAGGTATTGTCGGCGAACTTCCATTCCACTCCGTATTGTACGTTTTCGTCGATCGACACTTCGGCTATGAGGACTTTTATATGGATCTGATCCGTTTTGCAGTCGAGTTTTTTGATCGTATCGCGTATAACGCCGATTATATTCTGAGGCGCGGTAACTATTATAGAATTGGATCGCGGGTCGGTCGATATATCTATGTTATTGTCATCTTTTTTTACCATGATCCTGCCGTCGTCTTTTTGAATATAAACGTTTTTGCTGTATATGTCGGACAGGAGAACGGCGACCGATTCAGCGCCGGCGTATTGCATCGCTATGACTTCGGTAGTGATGACCTTATAATAGTTTCCTTCGATATCCTGAATGGTTTTCCATACGGCGTTCTTTACGCCTTCATTTTTAGCGTTTATAATGATCTGGTTCGCGTCCGCGATAAGCGTTATTTTGTATGAATCTTCGGTTATGCCATATTCGGCCAAAACGTTTTTTGTTTTTTCCATTATTCCGCCGTAATCGATGTTCGGTTCGAATGAAAGACTTCCGGTAAATTTTACCGGGAATTTTTCATTTGATCTTATATCGGCCGCATTCGATGTTCCGCTTGAAATTAGCAGCGTTAAAATTGCCAGTAAATAAATAATTGATTTATTAATTGCTTTCATCAAATTCTCCCATGATTAAAATTGCGATCTTAAAAAAAGATTATATTTTTACATATCGGAATTATAATTATAGTACTTAGATTTATACATCAAAAATCTTTCAGATACGCTCGACGTTATACGGAAAGGATGCCGCCGCGCGCCCGAAAATGCCATGCCTTCAATATATTTTATAAATATTTTAAAAAAAACGTTGAAAATAATTTTAAAAGCCATTACTATTAAGTTATGCGCAATTAATGCCATTATTTTATATGGCGTCAACCGGAACCGGGTGTTTGCGCTTCACAAGGAGAATCAAGGAAAATCAAGGAGAATCGATGAAAAATATAATGATTACAGGAGCGCGCATCCATAACCTTAAAGGATTTGACGTCGCGATTCCCAAGAACAAGCTTGTCGTAGCGACGGGCGTCAGCGGATCAGGCAAATCAAGCCTTATGTTCGACATCATATTCGAGGAGGGGCGCAAGCAATACTTGCAGTCGCTGGGCGATTTCGCGCAAATCGAAGAAGAAGACAAGTTCGAAAACATATCCGGCATAGGGCCGACGATAGCGGTACAGCAAAACATTATACGCCAGAGCAATCCGCGTTCAACCGTGGGCTCCAGAACCAATATCTCGAATATGCTGGCGGCGCTTTATGCCGCGGAAGGCGGGATTTCCTGTTCGTCATGCGGCACGCCCGTCGGGGATAATTTGACGTGCGAAAAATGCGGGAATATTGAAAAACGCTTGCCGGCCGGTTATTTTTCACATAACAACCCAAACGGAATGTGCCTGAAGTGCTCCGGGAAAGGATCGTATTTTGAAATAAATATGAAAAAACTTATTCCGGATGAGGGCGCGACGCTGGAGCGGGTTTTTAAAACAGCCCAACCTACGCCGGGTTACGAAAGATTGTTGAACAAGAAATTTAACGATTATCTGAAAACGCCATTTGTGAAAATACCCGATGAAGTGAAAGCCGATATTTTATACGGCCACTATGTAAGCAGCAATGCCCAGAGCCGGAGCTATTGCCTGAAGAGAATTTTTGAAATGTCTCTTTTCCGCAATGGTGAAGATCCGGACGGCATTTACATTTTATCCGGCTGCCCTGAGTGCGGCGGTTTTCGCGTCGGAGAAGAAGCGCGCAGAGTATTCATAAACGGCCGGCATATCGGCGAACTCGGCAAAATGACAATAACGCAATTGCGGGATTTTTTCGAGATCGTATTAGATCAAAAAACATTAAAAACCGCTGGGACGAATTTACTCAAGGATATTTTACGCAAAATAAATTGTTTAATCAAGTCACGCCTGGGGCATCTGACACTTTATAGAGAAGTGACCAATCTAAGCGGCGGAGAGCTTCAACGACTTTTTTTGAATGATCACCTTGAATCAAAGATGGATTCACTGATCTACATTCTCGACGAACCGACAGCCGGATTGCATGAATCGGAAAAATCCGAACTTCTGAAATCGATCCGGGCGCTTAAGGAATTGGGCAACACGGTTATCGTCGTGGAACATGACAGGAGCATGATCGAAATGGCGGAGCATATTATCGATATAGGACCCAAAGCCGGGATTGAAGGCGGCCGGATCATTTATCAGGGCGATATAAAAGGCCTTCTGCAATGCGACGCGTCGATCACGGGTCAATATCTTTCCGGAAAATCGTCGATGCCCGTCAGAAAAACAAGTCGAAAAATGAAAAATAAAAACTCGGCGCATTGCCTGACGATCCGCCACGCTAAAACGAATAATCTGAAGGATGTAAACGTTTCATTGCCGCTGGGAGCGCTTGTAGGAATTTGCGGAGTATCCGGAAGCGGGAAAAGTTCGCTCGTTTCAGATACACTGATTCCACTGCTTAAAGGCATTTTCAGGAACAACTCCGAGAATGGTTTAATGGATATTGAAAAAAGTGATGCGGACTCCGGCATGGAATTTACGGCGCCTGAAACTATCGCCGAAAAGCTGGACGGCGTGGAGCATATTTCGGGATACGCGGAAGTTGCGCAAATTCCTATCGGCAGAAATATAAACTCAAACCCGGTATCCTATATAGGCATCTGGGATAAAATACGAAAGCTGTTCGCCGGATGTCCGGAAGCCGTCGATCAGAATTTATCCGCGGGCCATTTTTCATTTAACTCAAAAGGCTCATGTTCCGCCTGCGGTGGCGGAGGCAGGGAAAAAATATGGCTGGGCGGCAATTTCTTTCTTTATAATTCATGCGGCCAATGTCATGGGAAAAGGTATAACGGCGAAGCTTTAGCCGTCAGATATAAAGGCAAAAACATTGTCGATGTACTTGAAATGACCGTTTCGGATGCCGTCGTTTTTTTTAATGAAAATCAAAATATTATCCCTACGTTGAAGGTAATGGAGCGCATCGGCATGGGATATATAAAACTTGGCCAACCCACCCCGACCCTCAGCGGAGGCGAAGCGCAAAGGATCAAACTCGCCAGAGAGATCGGCAAGCGCCGGAAGGGTAATATTCTCTACGTGCTGGATGAACCGACGACAGGCCTCAGCCTTTATGATACAGCCAAACTTATTCAGTTATTGGACGAACTTGTGGCGAAGGGAAATTCCGTCATTGTAATCGAGCATGATCCGGCTGTTTTATCGGTCTGCGACTGGATCATTGAACTCGGACCTAAAGGCGGTTCGGAAGGCGGAAGGGTTATTGCGGAGGGCCCGCCCGAAATGCTCAAAAATGATCCGGCATCTGTAACGGGGCGTTATTTAACCGTCTGAAATCTCCCGATAGATGGCTGATTTTGGAGAAAAACATTATCCGCCGCCGCAAAAATTTAAATAACCGCCTGTACTATTTCGCATATAAATGGTAAAATATTGCTCTGGTAATTAAAACAAAAATGATAATATTAAGTTTATAATGAGCTGGAATAACCGAAGCGGAGGAGAAGCAGGATATGAAAATTAAAGTTAAAAACAACGTTGACTGGGTTGGAAAGGTCGACTGGGAATTAAAGAAATTTCACGGCGACGAGTATTCAACAAATAGAGGATCGACCTATAATTCATATCTTATCAAGGAAGGCAAAACGGTTCTTATAGACACTGTCTGGAAACCTTTTGCAAAAGAATATGTAGAAAATCTGAAAAAAGAAACCGATCTGAATAAGATCGATTTCATTGTTATAAATCACGGGGAAATCGATCATAGCGGCAGTCTTCCGGAACTTATGCGCCATATTCCGGAAACGCCGGTCTACTGCACCGAAAGCGCCATGAAATCTTTAAAAGGGCATTATCACGAGAACTGGAATTTACGTTCGGTTAAAACCGGAGATAAATTAGATATCGGCAATGGAAAAGAATTGATTTTCGTGGAAATGAAAATGCTTCACTGGCCGGACAGCATGGCGACTTATATGACCGGCGATAATATCCTTTTCAGCAATGACGCTTTCGGGCAGCACTATGCAAGCGAATATATGTTCAATGATCTCGTCGATCAATTCGAACTTTTTTCTGAATGCATCAAATATTACGCTAATATTCTGGCGCCTTTCAGCGCGCTTGTCGAAAAAAAGATCAATGAAGTTCTGGCTCTTAACCTTCCTATCGATGTTATCGCGACGAGCCATGGAGTGATCTGGCGCGATAATCCAACTCAGATCGTTGAAAAATATCTCGCATGGTCAAAAAAATATCAGGAAAATCAGATCGCCATAATTTATGATACCATGTGGGACGGCACGAGAATTATGGCCGAAAACATCGCATCCGGCATCAAAAAAGAAGACGGAGCCGTCAATATAAAATTGTTCAATATAGCCAAAACCGACAAGAATGACATTGTTACGGAAGTGTTTAAATCAAAGTTGATACTCGTTGGTTCGCCCACGATCAACAATGGAATTTCACACGCGACCGCCGGCATTCTCGAAATGATCGAAGGGCTGAAATTAAAAAACAAGAAGGCCGCGGCATTCGGGTGCTACGGCTGGAGCGGCGAATCGGTAGCCAGGATAAATAAGATGCTGGAAAAATCCGGCTTTGAATTAGTAAACCAGGGCTTGAAATGTTTATGGAATCCGGACGATGAGTGCATTGAGAAATGCAAGGAATTTGGCGCCGCAATCGCCGGGTGCAAATAATATGAATATACCGAAGATCGCATTTTTTGACGCAAAACCGTATGATATCGAGTTTTTTAATTCCGTTAACCAGGATTTTGGTTTTGACATCAAATATTTCACTTCGCGCCTGACAAAAGACACGGTTGCCATGGCAAACGGATCGGACGCGGTTTGCGTATTCGTAAACGATATGTTATCATCCGACGTGATCGATGGCCTTCTCGGCACGTCCGCAAGGCTCATCACTCTTCGCTGCGCTGGCTATAACAATGTAGATCTCAGAGCGATATTCGGGAAAATGCATGTAGTGCGTGTTCCGGCATATTCGCCATATGCGGTTGCCGAACACGCCGTCGCCATGATGCTCTCGCTGAATCGCAGGATACATAAAGCCTACGCGCGCACGCGGGACAGTAATTTTTCCCTCAACGGGCTTATAGGTTTCGACATGCGTGGCAAAACAGCCGGCATCATTGGAACAGGCAAGATAGGCAAAATAGTCGCCGAAATACTCAAAGGATTCGGAATGAATATTTTGTTATATGATAAATTTCCCGACAATTCGTTCGCGAAACTTAATAATATCAAATATAGCGATATTGAAACTATTTTCAACTTATCCGACGTAATATCGTTGCATTGCCCGCTCACTCCGGAAAATCATCACTTGATCAATACCGCTGCGATCGCAAAAATGAAAAAAGGCGTTATGATCATAAATACCGGCCGCGGCAAGCTTATCGATACCCTTGCGCTTATCGATGGGCTTAAAACTGCGACGATAGGATATGCAGGGTTAGACGTATATGAGGAAGAAACCGAATATTTTTTCGAGGACTTTTCAAACTCCGTCATCGGTGACGATGTCCTCGCGAGGCTTTTAACATTTCCGAACGTTCTTATCACTTCGCATCAGGCGTATTTCACAAGGGAAGCTTTGACGAATATCGCGGCCACGACTTTGAGCAATATCAAGGCGTTTTTCGAAAACGGCGAACTTGCCAACGAGATCTGTTATAAGTGCGGCGCAGGCACGTGTATGAAAAAAGAAACAGGGAAATGTTTTTGACGAATAATTTTCAATAAAGTCTTGGAGGGAAATCGCGCAAATGTTCGAACTGATATCAGTTTCTAAAAACTACGAAGAAATCGCGGCGTTAAAAAGCGTCAGCGTGTCGGTCGGAGCTGGAAAGATAACGGCGTTTTTAGGGCCTAACGGCGCCGGAAAAACAACGGCGATAAAAATTCTGGCGGGATTGCTTAAACCAGATTATGGTGACGCTGTAATATGCGGACATTCGATATTGAAAGAGCCCGTCGAAGCGAAAAGAAAATTCGGCTATTCGCCGGATGTTCCAATGCTGTTTGAATACCTGACCGGAATAGATTACCTGAATTTAATCATGGACATATTCCGCATACCCGCGGCCGAACGTCCGGGGCGCGTCGAAAAATATATCGATGCCTTCGATATGAAAGAGCGCATCGGAAAACAAATAATCGACTACTCGCTCGGGATGAAGAAAAAAATTTCGATCATAGCCGCCTTGTGCCATGAGCCGGAAGTTTTCTTTCTTGACGAACCGACGAACGGCCTCGATCCCAAAGCGTTAAAAGCCCTCAAAGACATTTTTAGCGATCTGGCCAGATGCGGCAAAACGGTCTTTTTTTCAACGCACATACTGGATATAGCCGAAAAAATGTGCGACGATGCGATAATAATTTCAAAAGGCTGGATAATAGCCCAGGGCGCTATCGATCATATCCGATCGAAGGCATCATCGGATCATGCGACGCTCGAAGAAGTCTTCCTGCAAATAACTAATGTGAATGAGGAACACGCCGCCAGATAAAAGCGAGGATGAAAAGGTATGGACGATGTCAAAATTATTTTAAAATACAGGGCCAGGGAATTTTTCAACGCGGCTATCAAGTTTAATAACGTCTGGCTATCGCTGTTTTTATTGCTTTATATTCCGGCTTTCGCTTTTTTTATGTATAACTTCTTTTCGGAGATAATAAACGTAGCGTCGGCCGTTAATCATTATGGAAAAAGTGGAAGATGGATTATAAACTCTTTGTTCTTATTTTCCGCTTTAATCATTTCATTTTTTTTGGAAAATCTTTATTCACGCTTTTTTTACGGTTCCTATCAGGAATATAGCCATCTTCCAATAAAAAGCTCGACGCTTAACCTGGTCTTCTTTTTAGAACCGATATTTTTTAATATTATAAATTATTATATTTTCATCTTTATTTTTGATCTGGCATGTTCCGATTATATGCCGGCAGTTTCCGGATTTATATTATCCGCCGCTTTCCTGCTTTTATTAAAGGTCATGACATTTTTGCTCATAGCCGCCGCCGCCGTGCTTTTATCCAAGGCCCTTGAAAAAGTAGAAAAATGGCCTCTGCTATACAATTCATTTTCAATATTTCTCTCTCTCGCGGCGGGTCTCGTGGCTTTTATAATAGTTATCGTTCCATTTCTGGAAAACTACAAACTGAATTCTATTTTTAACGGTTTTTACGTCAACTTGCCGACGAGCTTTCTGATCAAAGCGTTATTGGCTTTTTCACGAGGCGATTTCCTGACCGGGTTCGGCGACTTAGCGATTATAATTGTTTTCACGGCCATTTTATATTGCATATTCCGCAAATATAATTCGCAATCGCTATACGGTGAAGGCGTTTTATTTAATGCCGAAGATTATTCGAAGTCGCTGGTCATAAAATCCTCAAATAAAATTCATTCATATAACGAAAATTCAATTTATCCGGCATTAATAAAAAAAGACCTCAATTATTTAAGCACGGCGATCATTTTCGGCATAATGCACGCCGGCTATTGTTACTTAATAATTTCAATGAATTCAGCGGCCAGTTCGCGTGCTTATATACTTTCCAACTGTCTAGGGCTGGCGAGTCTAATGCCATTTATGCTCTATTCTATCGACGTCAGAGGGCTGTCTTTCTTAAAATCGATGCCGATTTCGCTGAAAACGGTATATCGGGCAAAAATCTTGTCTTGCATTTTCTTTGATATCTTTTTGATGCTGATCACATATTCGATATTTTATATATTTATTTATAACGAATTTAAAGTTTTTTTATTTTCGCGTAATTTCTATCTGTTTACATTTTCCGTAGTATGGCTCAACATCTACATGTCGGACTTGTTTTTGTTTTTTGCTTTCAGGAAAAAATCGCGAACCGCTTTTTCGAAGCTCGCTTTTTTCA
>CAZJFS010000091.1:0-4273 GCA_964545075.1 uncultured bacterium | reverse complement strand
TATTCGTAACGATATATTTACCCGTTTTAATGGTAAAACACTACTGCTGGCAGCCGCTGGATTTACCTACGCCGATCGTCGCTTTCGCTATTTCTCATGCGATCTTGCACATCCATGCGATGAAGAGAATTGAAAATTAACAATATAATTTTTTAATAGCTTTTTTTGAAAGGAAAATGAAACATGATAAGAATAGCAGCTACAAAAGATTATGAAGCCTGGATCGCTCTGGCAAAAGAAGTCGAAGCGCTTTTCGGGCCGATGGCGGAAATAAAAGAGTTTCAGGAAGCAATCATGGAGTGCATAAATACTAAAAACGCTTATTGCGTTGAAGAAGCCGATCATGAGATAGCCGGATTCATAGCATTAGACCGGGAGAAAAATGAAATCGCCTGGCTCGCGGTCGGGGAAAAATTCCGGAATAAAGGCTACGGCGATATTTTATTAAAAAAGGCGATAGAAGAGCTGCGCTCCGGCGGCGCTATATACGTTCAAACATTTGCGCCAAAAGAAGAAAAAGGGAAAAGCGCATTATCCTTATATGAAAAAAATGGATTTGAATTTTTTAAAGAAGCCGGATTAAACCCGGCGGGCGTTGAAACTATTATAATGATTAATAAATTTTAAAAACATAATCGACAGAGTCAACTAATGAATGCTGAAGTTAATACCTCATACACGGTCACGCGGGCGCTTAAATTAATGATGCCGCCCACGATTTTTTCGGCGCTGGTCATGGCACTTTTAGATCTGGCTGAAGTCATGATCATGACAAATATATACGGGACCAACGGCCTTGTGATCGCGTCGGTATTTCTGCCGGTAATATGCTTTAGTTACAGCATTTTCAGCGGGATCGGCTATGGCGGCTCGAACCTTTTCGCTTATTATATAGGGCGAAAGGATTATGACGAGGCCCAGAAGGTTTTTTCCGGAGTCGCCTTTATTGGACTTGCGGTTGCCGTGACCGGAACGATCGTCGGCCTGTTTTTTCTCGATTTAATAACGAATATTCTTCTGGGCTCGGAAATCGCCGGCAATCCAGCCAACGCTTTGTTAGTGAACGGAGTGCGTAATTACGGGGCATGGATCATGTTGAGCCTGCCGATTGCGGCGGTAAAATTAATATTGACTTATTTCGTGCGCGTCGACAACAATCCTAATCTGGCCATGTATACTCATATCTGGCAGGCTATGATAAATATCATTTTTGATCTGGTGTTTATGGGAATGCTCAATTGGGGCCCGCAGGGAGCCGCCATAGCGATGGCGCTGGCCGTGACCGTTGCGTTCGGCGTTCTTCTGACGCATTTCAAAAAACCCTGCGCCGCATTTACATTCAGCGTTTCAATACCCGGCTGGAAAAGGTTCGCGCGGATTATGCAATACAGTTTAAGCTTCATAGGCGACAATATGTATAATCCCCTCGTGATGCTTATTCTCAATGGCATTGTATTGCGCCAATTCGGCGTCAATGAAGCGTCGATCTTTTTCGTGGTAACTTATTGTTATTTTTTCATGGATATTTTAGGCGATGGCCTGAAAGAGTCGCTTTCACCTTTACAGGGAATTTTTTACGGGGAACGCAACAACAGGGCGATCATGATGACTACATTTCGCGGCCTCAGTATAGGCGTAATCGCGGGCGTCGGGTTGATGTCCGGGCTTTTGATATGTCCCGCCGTCGTTCCGTGGATGTATGGATTTGAAAATCCAGAACTTATGGAAAAATGTAACTTTGCCGTTCAAATGTTCGCTGTCGCGATCCCTTTTGCGATGCTTAACATCATTATGGCGAGCGCTTATCAGGCTGTCGACCGTCGTTTTAACACATTTATAATTACTTTTATGAGAGGATTCGCGATTTTATTGGCGATGGGATGTTTCGCGTTAAGCATAAAGAGCGAATTATTGTTCAGGCAAATGTTTATAAACACGGAAATAATAGTTATGGTTATCTGGATACTTCTTGCCATGCTGATAAAAAAAATGCATAATAAAGAGTCACTGTTGCTGTTGTCAAAAGAAAAGCCCGATTATCGCGGACATTTATATTTAATGCTCGCCTTCGGCACCACGCAACTTTTAGAATATCAAAAAGATCTGGCCGGATTTCTTCGCGCGCACGATATCGAAGAAAAAAAAGCGGGCTACGCGGTGCTGGGTCTTGAAGAAATCATGCTTTACGCGATCGGGCGGGAAGGTTATAAAAAATCAAATTTTATCGATCTTCAGGTTATGGTTCACAAAGATCGCCAGGTGCGCTTTATCGCTAAATTCGAGTCCAAAGCGGAGGACCTGATGGCGACGCTCCGCTCGCGGCAAGGTGAAATGGATGATGATTATATCGGAATGAGGCTGTTGTATAAAATTTCGCGGCGGTTCGATTACACATGCATGATGGGCTTTAATTGCCTGGATATTGTTTTTTAACGGTTTGGGCGTAGAGCATAACGCTTCTCGCCGTTTGCTTTTAGGCTTTTTCCGATTTGCTTGGCCGGTAATAAAATGGCTAAATCCTGGTTTGAAATATTTACAAAAATCAACGAATTTCTTTGAATTTCTTTTCGGGCCATGGCGGCCGCTATTGAAGAATTAATTTTCAATATTCGTGCAAAATTAACGCGTTTCAGATGCTTGAATTATTAAAAATATTAGTGTATATTATAACTTGCTGATCATTTGTTACCAAAAGTATTTGAATAATTTTATGTGAAAAATCATAAAAATTCATTGAATTTGGAAGTTAAAAATGAGTATGAAATATTCAAAGACCATTCTTCTCGTCGAAGACGAATCTCTTATAGCCAAAATCGAAAAGAAAATGCTCGAAGCGCATGGGTATAATACTATCGTCGCCAATACCGGAGAAGCCGCGATTGATATTTTCCGAAAAAACAATGCCATCGATCTCATTCTTATGGATATCGGCCTTGGATCCGGAATTGACGGCACGGAAACCGCCGGAATAATTTTAAAGGACCATGAAGTTCCCTTGCTTTTTTTTATCAAGCCATACGGAAGCTGAAACAGTTACAAAAACCGAAAATATAACTTCATACGGCTATGTAGTAAAAAATTCCGGCATTACGGTCCTTGATGCAGCTATAAAGATGGCGTTCAAGCTTTTTGAATCTTATAAAAATTCAAAAAAAGAATTGGTTAAGCGAAAACATGCCGAAGGTATGTTCAAATTAAATGAAGCGCGTTTGGAAAGCGTATTGCGGATAAGCCAGCATTCCGTTGAAAACATCCACGAACTTTTTGAATTTGCTCTTGGCGAGGCTATCAAGCTTACCGGAAGCAAGGTAGGATATATTTTTTTATACGACGAAAATAAAAAGGAATTTATCCTCAATACATGGTCTGAGAAAGTAATGAGCCAATACGCCGCGGATGAGCCTCAAATAATATATCAATTAGAAAACATGGGGGTCTTAAACGAGGTCGTCAAACAAAGAAAACCCATTAATATAAACGATTTTACGGCGTGGAATTCATTGAGAAAAGAAATCCCGCAAGGTTATGACCAGTTCAACAAATTCCTGGCTATTCCAGTTTTCAGCAAAGAACAGATCGTCGCCGTCGTTGGATTGGCCAACAAAGAAAATGACTACAACGACTCGGAAATCAGCCAGCTGAATTTAATGATCGACGCCGTATGGAAAATTGTAATACGCAAACAGGCTGAAGATCTTTTACGCGCGAATGAAAACCGCATTCGCATTATTTTCGAGAACATTCCGATCGGCATGTTTCAGTCCACTCCCGAAGGCAAGTTTATCTATGTCAATCCGGCTACCGCCACTATGCTCGGTTATGATTCGCAGGAAGAATTAATACGTATTACAAATCAAACGTCGATAGCCGAAACAATTTATGAAGATCCCGCAAGACGGCCGCTGCTGATTAATCAAGTCGAATATGATCACGGCAACTGGAATATATTTGAAACTCGATTCCGGCGCAAGGACGGGCGTATTATAGATGCCATCCTGTCTTTTAGCGAACCCGAGGAACCATCGTCAGGCCAAACTTTTCTGTATGGCTTCATTCAGGATATCACCGAACGCAAGGCTATGGAACGCGAACTTATAGGAGCAAAAGAACAAGCTGAAGCCGCTAACAGGGCCAAAAGCATTTTTCTCGCGAATATGAGCCACGAGCTTCGCACTCCGATGAACGGGATCATAGGTTTTACGCATCTTATGCAATTGAGCGGACTTAATAAAGAACAAGCTGAATTTAATAAAATGGTGAAAATATCTTCCGA
>CAZJFS010000090.1:0-17128 GCA_964545075.1 uncultured bacterium | reverse complement strand
AAGATGGGGCTTATTTCTCTCGAATTTTTCTTTTGCCATTTTAAAACTTCCTCCTCAACTTGACAAAGCTTTTTGTTTGTTTTTTTGGTATTTTTTGAAATTTCCGGCCGAATTATTGAAACTCGACCTATGTTAAAAAGCCCACCATCGGTATTGAACCGATCACCTTATCCTTACCAAGGATACGCTCTACCATCTGAGCTAGGTGGGCTTTTGATAAAAAAAGATGGGGAGAGAAGGATTTGAACCTTCGAAGCCCGAAGACGACGGATTTACAGTCCGTTCCCTTTGACCACTTGGGAATCTCCCCATTTTAAAGCCGACAATGGGACTCGAACCCGCAACCCTCGCATTACAAATGCGATGCTCTACCAATTGAGCTATGTCGGCCAGTAAAAATTAGCAAAAATTTTTATTGGTGATATTATACCATAAGCAGATAATTAAGTAAACCTCAAATTTAACAAAAAAACTACTAAATATGATTAAATAATTTAAAATAGATTAAATATATTTGTTTTTTGGACCTATAATCATTATTGTTTGCCAATTCGATGTTTTTTGCTTTTATAACTGCGGGTTGGCATGTCTATATATAATACATCATTAAAAAAGCTTTGGCCGGCTCACGGCAGCGGTTTGGTTTTCGGTTGAGAGTTCACATATAAGGTCTTAAAAATACAATGTTTCAGGAATAAAATACCGAAGAACCGCTTTAAATGGCTTATTGTTTCCTTGAAATTATATGTGACTTCAATATTTTTATGACGCCGCACTGCGTGGCCGCGAAAATATACGGTCCTATCTGGTCCATTGCTATTCCGTAGCCTTTGAGGATGAGCTCCTTCGATATGCCGTTACCTTCATACGCCACCGAGCAATAATCCAGCTTGTCATAGGTGTAAATTTTTCTCAGCATCCAGATGCCGTCCGATGAAGAGTCGGCCATTGACGCAGCCGTCTCTAAAAGTTTGATGTTAGCATTGCCGAATCTTGTAACGACCTGCCTTCCGTTATCCCTTATCCGCAGGGCGCCGCCATGGTCCGCGACGATCTTTCCGCATACGCATATCTCGCCCGTGCCTGAAATGAGAGTTATGGAGTTTACGTTCTCGAAGGCCGCTTCAGGTATTTCGGGATAACTCCACTGGCTTCCGTCGAAATATGCCAGCGATTTTGGATCGCCGAAACCAAGGCCCAGATAAAATCCCTCTTTTACAGGCAATATCGCCGTGACGGGCGCCCTGCCTTCCGATGAAGTCACATCATAAGTCGTTAAGCTGTCATTTTCGAGAGGCTCGAACTTGGAGACCGCGAGGTCCGTTCCGATAATTGCGCATCTTGACGATACAGGTCCGTGCGCGTCGCCGAACCCCGCTATCGTGCCCCTGCCCTTAAGCCTTGCGAGCGAGGTGCAATTATTGGAGGGCAGCCCGCCGTCCTTAGTTATTTTTACGATGCCGCCGTCCTTGAATATCAATATTCCTGAATGTTGCGTTCCGATGATCACGTTCCCCGTATCGTCGGACGCTATCGTGTTTACGTTCGCGTCGTCCATGTCGCCGCTCATTTTGACCGGTATTTCCATTCCGGCCCTGTAGCGGCGGAGGCCCTGATAGTCGCCTATATAAAGATCGTCCCCTATTGCTTTTATAGTGTTGACCTTTCCAAGAAATATAGTTTCGATGGGTTTTCCTTCCATTACGGCTTCATGTCGCTCATAGCGGAAAAGTCCGCCGCCGGTCGCGGCGTAAATATAGCTCTTCGTAGACAACACCGCGTTGATGGCGTTCGAGATAAGCGGCGAATTATCCGTGTTGAATGTTATGAATTTGTCGCCGTTATAAAGCGATAATCCGGAGTTCTTCGTTCCGATGAAAAGTCCCGGCCCGAAATCAAAAGGGTCCGTGAATGTTGTTGCTTTCAACAACCCTTCGTCGGCCTTGAATTCGGCCTGCGTAATTCCGAGTTCCGCGGCCGCCGTTTTAAATGTCTCATTATTGAAGAGCTTTTCGACGCTCGCGGTAACGATGGCGACGCCGTCCTTGCTTTGTTTAAAGCTCACGCCGGGGACCTTCATCGTCAGAAGCCCCGCAAGCTGCGCGGCGTTATTCGGCGTTTTTGAAATATTCATGATGAACGCCGGCGGGATCTCCATGCGGTCGAACTCAAAACAGGTAAGCCAGTTTTCGGGCAGCCCGTCATCCTTCGCCAGGTGTTTCGTCCGCCCGTCGGCGTATAAAATGTATAGCCCCTCGATGGAGAGTATCGCGATATCCGTGCCTTTTCCGCTCTTGTTTTCGGGGTGTTTCGGATTGCTGAACTCACTTATTCTGGTGACGCTTTTGAACGGTTCGCCCATGAATTTGACCTCTTCGAAATTATGTAGATCGGCGGTTTTGAAAACGCCCGTCTCGGTCCCGAAGAATAATATCTTTTCCCGGTTGATGAAAATTGAATTGACCCTGCCGCAATCGACGCCCTGGGAAAATTTCGTGACCGTCGCTCCGATCGAACTGTGGCTTGAAACTACGAAAAATCCGGTATCGGTCCCGGCGTAAACGTCCCGCTCGTCCGCGCAGAGCGAAAAAACCGCGCCGGCCGGCATATTGTGTTCTCTGGTCGTAAATGTCTTTATCTCGCCCATGCAACCCTGGCCGGGCCTTGAAAGAAGGGTCAGGCCGGAGTTCGTGCCGATAGCGAGGATGTCGTGGCTATCGATATATATCATTGAAAGTACCGAGTCGGAGGGTATTTTCGGCGCCGTAAGAAGCGGCGTCGCGCGTCTTCCGTCGAATACGAATACTCCTTCGCCGCCCGTTCCGATAAATAAAAGTTTGTCTTTAGCGTCATACGCGAGGCAGGTTATATTTTTGGCGGTGAGACCGCAGCTTTCACCGATGGTCTTGAAAATGAAATCGTTGTAGTCATAATTGATCGCCCGCGCGGAAGAAAAAAGCGGAGAGAAAAGGAATATAATTAAAATGTAATAAACTAAAAACGATTTTTTTCGTTTCATAAAAACTTCCTTTAAGGCGCTAACCGCCTCGGGCTTTAAACTGAAGCATATTGATTTCATGTTGTTTTTACTGCGTATCGTAGTTCAATTCGCGTTTTTTGAAGCATGAGACTGCGGCGGCGTAGAAAAGGGCGGTAGTGATAAGGGCGAGAACCGCGTGATAAGCTTCGAATGCGCCGAACGTGCCCGTCGCCATTTTGATGAGGAACCTCACCGGCGGGGCGATGTAATTGAACGCGCCGTCGGGCTGGGCCAACGAGAACAGAAGCAAAGTGACGCACGCGGCGATAGCGTTCTGGCTTCCGGTCACGATCTTCGAGAAGAACGCCGTTATCGCGACAGTCATTGAAAGTATCAAAAATATGGGGATGAGCCGAAAAGACGCTTCAGGTAACGAATAAACCTTTCCGGTCGTCGTCAGAAAATAACATGGAATGAATAAAGCAAGCAGGAAAATGCAGTCGAGAATAATCGCCGCAAGTATTTTTCCGCTCAAATATTCCCTTCTCGTGATATTTTTCGTGATGAGCTCGTAAATTCTCGGTCCGGCGTCGCGCGCGGCAAGCCTCAGCGTCGTGAAAAACCCTGACGCGCAAGCGAATATTCCAAGCCACATATATACTTCCTCTGGCGTTCTGAGCCAGTACATATACTCAAGGAAGAACACGACCATGCCGGCGATGAGAGCTTCAAAATAAAGCCCCGTCGAGCGGATATATTCGATTAACGTGAATAGCGCGAGCCTGTATGAATTCATTAAATTGCCTTGTAAATTAAATTAAATTGAAAAAAATTTTTTTTCGTGATTCGATTTTTTTATATGCTATGAAAGCGTTTTGGCGTCGTTTCTTTTATGTATCTAATTTATTTAGTATTCATTTTCAGATGCGCGCCGTAAAATTCGTCGAGCGATCTCTTCGCGGGGCCGAATTCGTTTATCGTTATTCCCGCGCCTAAAAGCTTGTTCAGAAGCGCTTCTTTCTCGCCTTTTTCCATTTCGGCCAGGATGTAGCGGCCTTCGCCTGCCGGCTCTATCTTATGCCCTGAAAACAATCTCTCATGCCTGTCCGCCGTGAAACCGGAAATGTCGATATAATATTTTCCGCGCTCGCTCAGAAGTTCTCTCATCGGGCCGTACACCGGGACCTTTCCGGCGTCCATCAAAGCTATGTGAGTGCAGACTTTTTCGGCGTTCGAAAGATCGTGCGAACTGACTATAAGGCTTTTTCCGGCCGTTTTAAGCTTGATTATCATATCGCACAGTTCGGCCTGGCCCGCCGGGTCCAGATTTGAAAAAGGCTCGTCCATTATGACTATTTCCGGATCGGTTATCATGGCCTGGGCGATGCCGATGCGCTGGAGCATGCCGCGTGAATATTTATTCATGGTCTTATCGGCGTTATGCGACATATCAGTGAGCTCAAGCAGTCCGGCGGTTTTAGCTTTGGCGTCTCCGTCATTTTTTCCTGATATCCGCGACAGATGGTAAAGATATTCCCTTCCGGTGAAAAGCAGGTGAAATTCAGGCTTGTCCGGCACATATCCGACGCTGCCGGAAATTTCGGACGGCGCTTTTCCGAGGACCGATACGCTGCCGGAGGTCGGATTTAAAAATCCCATGATAGTTTTTATGAGAGTGGTCTTGCCGGCTCCGTTCTTTCCGATGAGCCCTAATACGGAACCGGCCTCGAATAAAAGATCAACGCCCGAAAGAGCCTCGCGGGCGTTATTGAACCTTTTATGCAACGAATCTATTTTTATTATTGCGATGTCTTTATTTGTCATAATGGCGCGGCTACTTATTTCTGATGGTTCTGCCTCGCGTATTCGTAAGCGATGATGCCGGCCGTGACCGAGACGTTGAGCGAATCGAACGGGACGCTCATGGGAATTTTTATAAGGCGGTCGATCTTGGCCGCGCTCTTTCCGGTAAGGCCTTCGCCTTCGTTGCCGAGTATGACGGCGAATTTTCCTTCGCTGAATTTTTCGTCGAAGATATTGTTCGCCGTTTCCATTTCGCATCCGAGGACCGTGAAACCGGCTTCCTTAAGCTTCGCGATGGCGTCGAATATGCCTTCGGAATGGATCATGTTCATGTGAAAAACAGCGCCGGACGAAGTTTTAGCGACCGTCGAATTTATCTTTGCCGAACGCTTGTCGAATACGACGCAGCCGGCGACGCCCATGGCGTATGACGATCTTATTATAGCTCCCATATTGTGAGGGTCATGGATGCAGTCGAGCACGAATATGAAGATGTTCTTGCGATCCTTCACCGATTTTATGAATTCCTGGAGGCTCGTTTTTTTGAAGTATTCAATAGCGGCCAGAACGCCCTGGTGTTCGGACGTTCCGGTGAGGTTCGAAAGCTTTTCGCGGGTGTGGTAGCCCACCTTAGTTTCCCTTTTCGATTCGCGCAGTTTCGCCAGCAGCTCTTTATAAAACGGTTTTTTCGCCGGGCTGTTTTCGAGCAGGATCTCGCTAATTTCGTAACCGCTTCTTATGAGCTCGATGACGGTGTTTTTTCCGTAAACGTATTCCAAGTTATGATTTCCTTTCGATGTGGTAGCTCGTCGTTCCGGTCTTGGCGTCCTCGAGCGCTACCCCTATCTCTTTAAGGCCGTTTCTAACCGCATCGGCCGTCTTGTAATTTTTTTCGGCTTTAAGTTCAGCGCGGATCTTTATTAAAAGCTCGATAAGTTTTTCTGAAAGCCCTTCGACCGACTGATCTTCTGCGTCGTTTTTCGATATGAATTCTTCGTCGACGATTGAAAGCAGTTTGTCGCCGAGATATATCATAAATTTTTGATATATATAAGACGCGGCGCTCTTTTTTTCAGGGAATTCCTTCGCCATTAATTTATTTAATATCGGAATGTAGTGAAATACGGTCCCGATCGCGCCGGCCGTGTTGAAATCATCGTCCATGTATTCGCGCAGTTTTTTTTCAAAATTTTCCGTTTCTGCTATGATTTCGCCCGGAACAAGAGTTTTCAGGTCCCCCGCTTTTGAAACGTCAACGGTCGCCCCTTCGCCCGTTGTTTTCAGCTTTTTCATGAATTTAACGATGGTCGCGAGACTCTTTTCGAGTTCCTGCATCTTTTCGAGAGTATAGTTTATAGGGCTTCTATACTGGTTCGAAAGAATGAAGTAGCGGATGACGAAGGGCGAGAATTTTTCGAGCAGGGAGGATATCGTGAAAAAGTTGCCGAGCGACTTGCTCATTTTTTCCGAATCGACGTTCACGAGGCCGTTATGCATCCAGTATTTCACGAATTGCTTTCCGCTTTTCGCTTCGGACTGGGCTATTTCATTTTCATGGTGCGGAAATATCAGATCGAGCCCGCCGCCGTGAATATCAAAAGTATCGCCGAGATAGTGCGTTCCCATCGCGGAGCATTCGATATGCCATCCCGGCCTGCCTTCGGACCAGGGGCTTTTCCATTTAATTTCGCCGGGCTTGGCGGCTTTCCAGAGGCAGAAATCCTGGGGATTTCTAAGGCGCGTGTCCACGGCGATCCTCGCGCCAGATAACATTTCCTCGAAGTTTCTTTTCGAGAGCTTTCCGTATTCCTTGAATTTCGACACTTCGAAATATACGTCGCCATCGACGACATACGCCGCGCCTTTTTCGATGAGGCACTGTACGAATTCGATTATATGGCTTATGTGTTCGGTGGCCTTCGGATAATACGTGGCGCGTTTTATATGAAGCCTGTCCATGTCGATGAAATATTTATCGATATATTTCGATGAAATCTCCAGAGCGTCCTTCTTTTCGAGTTTCGCGCGGTTGATTATCTTGTCGTCGACGTCGGTGAAATTAACGACCATTTTAACGTCGTATCCCGAATATTCGAAATATTTTCTGATGACGTCAAAGCATATCGCGGCCCGGGCGTGTCCCAGATGGCATTCGTCATATACCGTGACGCCGCAGACGTACATTTTGATTTCTTTTTCCTTTTGCGGAACGAATTCGACCGTTTTCGCGGTCAGCGTGTCGTATAACTTTATAGGCATGAGTGATGTTTTCCTTTCAGTAACTTTATTTTGGCTTGATTTTTGGCGTTATCCGTCGCGAGGATATTCCAGTCCGTCCGTATAATATTTAAAAATCTATCGCTTTCGCTTTTTTCGGCTTCTGTTCGCCCTTGTTTTTATCGTTAGGCGACGTGGCGGCGGCGCCCAGTTTGGATCCGTTTTGCTTCGGGTCCGAGGTCTGTTGAGAAGCGTTACCTCCGGCCAATTTTCCGCTCTCGCATTCGGGTATCAGTTTTTCCGCTTCCTTTGCGAGCTTTCCGCCAGGATTTATCTCCATGACTTTTTTAAAATGCTCAATAGCCTTATCGAAATCGCCTTTTTCCTTAAAGGTTTTAGCCTCATCCATGTGCGTTTTGATGTCGGTGGGAACAAGCGCCAGTATTTTATCATACGCTTCTATGGCCGCGTCGTAATTTTTGGTCTCCGATTGTATTTTGGCCATAAACATAAGCGCCTCGATGTTTTTCGGTTCCTTTTTAAGCGCGATATTGAGTTGTTCTATGGCCGCGGGGGCGTCCTTCGACTCTTTATTATACAGGGTATGCGCCTTCGATATGTATCGCCCTACACCGCATCCGCATCCGCAAAATGTCGATATACAGAATAAAAGCGCCAGCAGCGTTAATTTTCGAACCATATTTCCGTTCATCAGAAACCTCCATCTAAAGACATATTTTAGAATTCAAACGAAAAATTTCAAGAGACATTATAACATATATAGGCTTTTTTTTTCAAGCTTTAGTGTAGGGCATATATGACCGGCGGCTTTATCGGCGGGTGACTTGAAGCGATTTCTTTGTGGTCTCGGCAAAATCGCGACGGCGGCCCCGAAGTTTAAGCGCGGCCGGCGTCATTAAAGGCGCGTATATTCCTCAATAAATCGCGTATTTTAGTTCCACGCCGTCTTTATCGCCTTTAACGAAGTATCTTTTTTTTATTTCGGCTAAAAGCGTGGCCCTTTCAACGCCAGCGAAATCTTCTTTTTTTACCTGGTGAAAGTAAAAGCCGGTCGTTTCTTTTAAAAATTTTACTTTTTTATCTTCTTCGGGGAATGTGGCCGATATTTCATCGACATCCATTTTTTCGCCTTTTTTATCGAAAGCTTCTATGACGAGTTTTCTTTTCTTTACGATATATTTAGCTTTCGCCGTAAATTCGTGCGGGAAGCAGTACGCTTCGCGAAACAGTCCGGCTCTGGCGATCCTGTAAACATGAGGCGGATCCTCGAAATCCCTGTAAACGAATAAGAACGCGCCGCCCTCTTTTTTGCAGCCTATTATGGCGACGGCCTTGGCCGAATTATTAAGCGGCGTTCCGCTCATGTAAAAAGGTATTCCGGCGAGGACTATTCCGTGCGTGTTAAGCGCGGTTAACAGGATTTCATCCGTTCCGTCAAAATTTTCAAAAAGCGAGATATATTCTTCACCCATATAAAAACCGCTATCGCGCTGTATGCGATACGTCCTGCCCTGGTCGTTCGGGTCGAGAAACTCGTATTCTTCCGGAAGCACCAGAAGCGAAGCGTATCCTTCGAGCGAAGCCGGGATTTTTTCATTCGGGAACAGCGGGTCCTTAAGATAATTCGAGAAAGTAAATATTTCCGGATCGTCTTTTGATCGGACCTGATATAAAGCGTCTATCAGGCGCGGATTCATTCCAAAGCAGGATTTATTGGATATGGCGTCGCGGTATTTTTCGAATATTATTTCCGAGGAATTCGAGCTGGCTATGTGCCACCAGTCGGAGCAATACGCCGCAGCGTAAGAAAAAGATTTAAGCGCCGTGAACTCCTCTTCCGAAAGCGAATCGTTTTCCTTAAATTTTATCTTTTTTTTAAATATGAACCTGGCCGGGACCGCTTCGAAAAATTTTATCATTTCGAAGCCTTTAAGATCTTCCTCTTTTATCATTATTCCAAGTTTTTCGTAAAGGTTGCCGTAGCGCTCTCTCAATATGTAAAAAAAATCTTCCTCGCTTTTATCTTCGGGCGCGGCCGAAAAATAAGCGCCGGGAATTATCGCCGGAGTGGATGCTACATCGTTCCATTCGCGGGCCGTAAGAAGAAATCTGGCGTTGGTTTCATTGGGAAAGGGGAATTGAAGGACTTTTTTCGCGTCGGGACTCGTATAGGCGAACCTCGCGCTGTAATCGTTTGAAATCAGTGGTATTTCGAGAGCTATCGTGTTTTGCGCGATCTTTACTTCGCGCGCTTTTCCAGTCTGTATTATAGAACTATAAAAAGAATATTCTTTTTCAGGAATATATTTTGAAAAAGATTTTAAAACGGCCTGATATTTGCCGAGCGTTCTGGCTATCTCGTTTGGCGCCGGAGCTGATTGAGCGCCTGAAAAAGAAGATAATATCGACAGGCTGATGAACAGGATATGAAATAAAAAGAAATTATTGTTTTTTATTGAGTTTCGTGAATATAACATTAGTTTCCGTCGCTGCTGTTTATATTGTATATTTTAGTCTGTTTATTGTCGTTCCAGCCCCTCTGATTGAGGTAATTGTTGTCGAAACGGCTTTCCACCGAGGTGATCAGGTTCAATTCCTCGCTTCTTATATGAGTTTCAGTAGCGCTGACACCCATTTTGATGCGTATTTGAAAATATTTAAGGCCGTTTAGTGTATAGGGATTTATTTGAAAATCAGTAACTTTTTGAGCTATCTGGCTTTTTTCATTCTTTGAAAGGGACGTGAATGAAGCGCGCCGTACGCTTCTGTAAATTTTACCCTCGGTTTTTTTGAATTCGTAAGTTATTTCTTCAGGGACCGGCCTTCCGCCTTTGAATTCACTGTTGAACTTAAGGAACGACCAGCTGTCTCCGACCTGATTTATAAGCGGGATCTTTATGTCAGCTTCGTTTCTGACGATCTTGCACGATTGCAGAAGATCGCGCTTGATGTTTTCGATGAGCTTCTGCCCTTCGTGCTGAACGAGATATTTAAAATTGCCCTGGAGGAAATATTCCTGGGTCCTCGCCCAGAACATGTAAATGACGCCAAAAGCAACGACCGATATCATCGCGACGAGCGTGACCTCGACCATCGTGAAAGCTTTTCCGTTATATTCCGTTTTTGTTATATTTTTGAGCATGATTTAATTCTTTTCACTAATTATTGAGCCTTTGATCCACTATTATTGCGTAAACTTCTTCTTTTCGTTCTACGTTGTCTTCCTGCCACTTTACGGTGATGGTGACTTTTTTTGTTTTATTTCCGAAATCCTCGATTACCATTTCACGAGAAAAATTAGAAAAATATTTAAAATATTTTTGAGGATATTCAAGCTTATATTTCAGATAAGGCGAGGGCGGGCAGATCTCTTTAGTTTCATAGTTCATATCCAGTTTTACAGGGAAACTATATGGCGCTCCCGATGGTTTGTTGATGTTTTCCGTCTTGACTTCTTCGAATGGCGCCGAACGGGCCCATTCGAGAGCTTCGAGCGCAAGGTTATAGGCGACTGAATTATTTTCGGTCTTAACGAAACTTCTGTTTCCGGTCATGGTAAGCGTGAAAACCGGAACGATTCCGGCCAGAATTATGGCGAAAGCCACCATCATTTCAATAAATGAAAAGGCTTTTCTATTTGAAAAACGAATTATACTTTTCATGACATGAATACTATCAAATAATTTTAAAAAAATCAACACCTTGCATTTTTCTTTTAACTCTGATATATTCTTTACCGTGGAGAAAGGCGAAGAAAATAAATCCGGCAAAAAAACTAACTGGGCTGAAATGAATAGAAGTTTCGGGCTTTTATTCAATATAGGTTATTACGTCGCGGCGTCAGTCGGGATAGGACTTTTCACAGGGTATCATATCGATAAATATTTTAAAACCGATCCGGTCTTTACGCTGCTTTTCGTATTTCTGGGCGTTGGAGCCGGGCTTTTTGAAATAGTAAAGATCGCCATGAAAAGCGGAAAAACGAAGCAGTGAAGGCGTCCGGTTCGCTTCCGCGTATCCTCCAGGCGGCATGGCCGCCTCCTCCAATTGTTATGGTATAGCTGATTTAATAAAGTTGGGATTATGTTCAAGCAAAAAATAAATGATTTCGAAAAAATAACCTTGAAACTTTTGGCCGCATCGGCGGCGTTTATATCGCCGTTCGTTTTTTATTATGCGGGCTCGGGCTGTCTGCTAAGTTTTCTTCTGGGATGCTTTCTCGCTATTATATCTTTTACCGCCATTGTATGGACGGCTTATCTTATAATTCCCGCCGACTCCGGAAAAAAAGCCGGAACGCGTGAAAAATTGCTTGTCTTTTTTTCATACGTGCTTAAAATATCTCTTTTCATAGCCGCCTTCATATTTCTTTCGAAAAGCGGAATAAAAGACATCGTAGCCTTTCTGGGCGGTTTTTCACTTTTATTTCCTTCACTTTTAATTTCAGGAATTTTATTTGGCAAAAAAGATCAGACTCCGGCGTAGAACCGTGAAAAAATTTCTCTTGATTTTTGCTTGAAAAATTGATATTATTTTTCAAATAAATAGTGAAGTTTAGTTTTTGGAGACAAAATGTTTAACATAATATCTAACGTGAATTTGAGTGCGATGCTTGCTTCCGTTGAAACGACGGTTCACGGAGCGGCCAATGCCATTCAGGAAACCGCCTCCGTCGCGCTTACCCATGGCGCCTCCGCCGCTTCGGAACATGCGGCCGCGGCAGAGAAATCCATGATAGACCCCTCTATAATATTGAACAGGCATTGGATCGCAAGCACATTTGAATCCGTCGGCGGACACCATTTCGTCGTCGTTATAATGAGCGTTATCGTCATAATTTTTCTCGCCGTCTTGTTTTATCTGGCTACGAGGAATATGGCCGTAAGGGAAATTTCTCCGCTTCAAAACTTCGTTGAAATGATATATGAGGCCCTCGATGGTTACGTCGTAAATATGATGGGGCCGGTCGGCCGTAATTTTATAGTTTTAATAGGCTCATTTTTTATATATATACTCCTGTCTAATCTTCTCGGTCTCGTTCCCGGCCTCGAATCGCCGACGGCGAACCTTAATACTACGGCGGCTCTCGCGCTGGTGACGTTTTTCGCGATCCATTACTATGGCCTTAAAACGCAGGGCCTTAAATATTTGAAACATTTCGCCGGCGATATATGGTGGCTCGCGCCGCTTATGATACCGATACACCTGATCGGCGAACTTGCCCGTCCCCTCTCGCTTTCGATCCGTCTTTTCGGAAACATAAGAGGCGAGGACATCGCGCTTTGCATATTGTTCTTTCTGGGCGCGGCGGCGAATTTTCCGTTCTTTCATCTTCCTATGATGTTTCTGGCATGCTTTACGAGCTTGATACAGGCCCTGGTTTTCACGATGCTCACGATGGCGTATATTTCCGGAGCGCTTCCTCACGAGGAGCACGATCATGAAGACGGAGAAGCTCACGGCGATAAAGAAAAAGCCCATATCCATTAATTTTAAACACGGCCATAAAAAGCAAATATAAATCAGAAGTAAAACAAAATAAAATTCAAGAAAGGGGTAATTATCAATGGATCTTCATGTTTGGAGTGTTATTTTTTCATCACTTTGTATCGCTATCGGAGCTTTTGGAGCCGCCCTCGCTCAGGGCAGATCGATCGTCGCTGCGCTTGAAGGCATCGCGCGCCAGCCTCAGTCGGCCGGCGAGATCAGAACGACCATGATCATAGGTCTTGCGCTTATCGAATCCCTCGCGATCTATTGCCTGGTAATATCGCTCATCCTCCTCTTCGTAAGGTGGTAATTTGATAAAGTTATAAATGCTTTTCCTTACGGGTTTTTAAGCCGCGTCGGCTTTCGGCCCGTAAGGGAATGGCGCATAACTTATATCACCGTATAAGAACTTGAAAAAGGGGCAGGGACAATGTTAGACATAAATATTAACCTACTGTGGCAGCTCATCAACTTTCTGATAGTGATGTACGTGCTAAACCGCTTCCTTTTCGTGCCCGTCGGCGATATTCTTAAAAAACGCCGTCAGGACATAGCGGAGCTATACAAAAAGATAGAAAACGAAAAAAATGACGCCGAGCAGCTTAAAAAATTTCATGATGAAAAAATCAAAAAAATCGAGCTTGAAATCGACGAGCTGAAGCGTAAGGAAACGAAAGACGCTCAGGCGGTCCGCGAAGAGATACTCGAAGAAGCAAGAAAAGAAGCGCAGCAGATAATAGACAAGGGCGTAGCCAAACTCGATATCGAGACGAAGAAGGAACTCGACAAACTTCAGGATTATTTGTCGGATCTTTCGGTTAGAATAGCCTCGAAAATATTAAAGGAAGAAATTGACGCTGCCAAGCATAAAAAAATGGTCGGCGATTTCATTGCAAAAGTTGGTGAAGTAGAGTGGCAGAAGCGGTAGTCGCTAAAAGATACGCCGAAGCGCTCATTAAACTCGCCAAAGACGACGTCGAGCGCCAGCGGTTTGAAGATGATATAGCTTTCATACTTTCGACTTTGAAGCAGGATATTCGCTTTTCAAAGGTCCTGAATCATCCGCGTATAAAAAAATCGGATAAATTAGAGCTTATCGATAAAGTCTGGAAACCCGGTATATGCAGGACCGTCTATAATTTTATGCGGCTTTTGATTGAAAAACGCAGGATTTATGAACTTGATTTCATACTTAAAAAATACAGAATACAGATGAATATCATAAAAGGCATATACGTGGTCCGCGTTCATACGGCCATGCCCTTGGAACAGGCCGAATCGGAAGCGCTCAGAGTTAAACTTGAAAAAATGACCGGCCATAAGCTTGAAATTAAAAACAGGGTCCACCCCGAAATAATCGGCGGCATGATGGTCAGAATCGGCGATGATGTTATAGACTGGCGCTATTCGCGCATGTTGAACGATCTTAACGATCTGATGCGCAGGAACACGCTTCTCGGCATTTTTGAAAGCGACCTCGCCGACGGGCGCGCCGAAAAAATAGAAAACCTGTGATTAATTTTAAAAGTTTTTAACACCAATTCGCATTCAAAATGGGGGATTTAAATGTCTATCAGACCAGATGAAGTTGTTGGAATACTAACCCAGGAGATTAATAAATTCGATACGGCCCTTAAACAGGACAGCGTCGGAACCGTAGTAACGGTCGGCGACAGTATCGCGCGCGTACACGGTCTTGAAAACGCCATGGCAGGCGAACTTATCGAGTTCCCCAATGAAGTGCGCGGAATAGTTTTGAACCTTGAAGAAAATTCCGTCGGCTGCATATTGCTCGGCGACGAAAAACTCATCAAGGAAGGCGATCAGGCCCGCTGCACGGGCAGGATAGTTTCAGTTCCATGCGGAATGGCTCTCGTCGGCCGCGTGGTTGACGCTCTCGGAAATCCGCTTGATGGAAAGGGGCCGATAACGACTAAAGAATACATGCCCATTGAAACGAAAGCTCCAGGCGTCATCGACAGGCAGCCGGTTAAAGAGCCTCTCCAGACCGGTATCAAGGCCATCGACGCGATGATCCCTATCGGCCGCGGCCAGCGCGAACTTATAATCGGCGATCGCACTACCGGAAAGACCGCTATTGCCATCGACACAATAATAAATCAGAAGGGCAAGGACGTTTTCTGCGTTTACGTCGCTATCGGTCAAAAAAGATCGACGGTCGCCCAGGTTATCCATACTCTCGAAACCAAAGGCGCCATGGAATATACGACCGTCGTATCCGCCACCGCTTCCGATCCGGCTTCGCAGCAATATATCGCTCCTTATTCGGGATGCGCGATTGCCGAATATTTCAGAAATAACGGGAAACACGCTCTCATAGTATATGATGACCTTTCAAAACACGCCACCGCTTACCGTCAGGTATCGCTTCTTCTCAGAAGGCCGCCGGGCCGCGAAGCCTATCCGGGCGACGTTTTCTATCTTCATTCGAGACTTCTGGAAAGAGCATGCAAGTTCAGCGATAAAAGAGGCGGCGGGTCTATGACGGCTCTTCCGATCATCGAAACCCAGGCCGGCGACGTTTCGGCTTACATTCCGACCAACGTTATTTCCATCACCGACGGTCAGATATTCCTTGAAACCGACCTTTTTTACTCGGGCGTACGCCCCGCCATCAACGTCGGTATCTCCGTATCGCGCGTCGGCGGCAACGCCCAGATAAAAGCCATGAAACAGGTCGCGGGCCGTCTGCGTCTGGATATGGCCCAGTTTCGCGAGCTCGCTTCGTTCGCCCAGTTCGCTTCCGATCTCGATAAATCTACCCAGGCCCAGTTAAACCGCGGCCGCAAACTTACAGAGATATTGAAACAGCCTCAGTATCAGCCGATGGAAGTCGAACGCCAGATCGTGATGATAGCCGTCGGAACGAACGCCTTGATCGACGAGATATCGGACTATGACGTCCGCCGTTTCGAAGAAGGGTTTTTAAAGTTCGTCGACGAAAAATATCCTCAAGTATTCGTCAATATAAAGAAAACAAAAACATTGGACGATCAGACGCTCGAAAGCATCAAAAAGGCTTGTACCGAGTATTTGAAAGTGTTTACAACCGAAAAATAAAGACGCGGAGTCGCTATAATGAAACAGGCTAAAGAAGTCAAAAGAAAGATAAAATCCATAACCTCCATCCGCCATATAACGCGAGCCATGAAAATGGTCGCGGCGGCGAAGTTCAAAAAGGCGCAGAACCGCATGAGCGCAATATCGGCCTACTATAAAAGAATAAAAGAGGCCATCGGCGATATGTCTGACTATCTGCTCGAACACAGGCATCCATACGTCGCGAAACAGGTTTCGGCCGACGTTCATCATCATGGCGGCGTCGAAAGAACCGACCGCGTTCGTTGTTTCGTCGTAATAAGCGGAGACAAGGGGCTTTGCGGCGCCTTTAACATGAACATATGCAGAGAGGCCGAAGCTCAGATGAAAAAGGCGAAGGTTGAAAACTTCGAAACCATACTGATAACCATCGGCACGAAATGCTATGATTACTTTCATAAAAGAAAATACAAGATATTTCATCATTCGCCGTTAACCAAACCCGATCCGAAGTTCGAAGACATCCAGAGCACCATCAATTCCGTCCTGGAGGTATTCGAAAACGGCCACGCTCTCGAGGTTCATGTCGTATATACTCATTATGTCTCGACTATAACCTATAAGGTGACGACCGAAAAAATATTGCCGATCGAATTCGATAAGTCTCACTTTCTGCCTAACGCGATCAAAAACGACTTTAAGTTCGAGCCCGGCCCTTCCGAAGTCATAGATTATCTGCTTCCGCGCTATATTAAAATGAGGGTTTTCGCGTCTATCGTCGAATCGTCGTGTTCCGAACAGGGTTCGCGCATGCTTACGATGGGTTCCGCGACCGATAAGGCCTCCGAGATGATTTCGCATTTGACGCTCATGCTCAACAGGGCCCGTCAGGAATCGATTACGGCGGAACTTTTAGATATAGTCGGCGGCGTCGAAGCGCTCAAAAAATCTTCGTAAAAAATAAAACTCTTTCAAAAAGATTGTAAATAAAGGTTTTTTATGTCAAAAAATAACCGCTGTTTTTTAAGGAACGGCGGTTATTTGATGTTTTTGGGGCTTGAAAAAAAGCAAAAAAAAAAGGAAAAAGTTAATTTATGGCAATCTCGCGGCCGATAACAAATATGAATTTAAAATGAAAGGACCGGGCAAACGAACTAAAATAAAAAACTCCGTAAAAACTTAATATAAGATAAATAATCATATAACATAACATTTATTCATAGCATTTAGTCGTAATATCATTTGTTTTAACATTTATTGCATTTAGTCATACTTTTGTGTCATTGTATTATACGCAGCATTGGAGGCAGAATTTGAATACACTAAAGAGATTGTTTGTCTATCTTTTGATAGTCTTATTCATATCAATTTTTTTTCAATCGGTAGCTATTCTCTTCATAAAAAATTCCAAGGAAGATCCTAAACTCTCTCTTGAAAAGAGTTTTCAAAACGGTTATATAGGTTCCACCGCTAATTCGCGTTCTGAAAAAACCGGCGGCAACCATCTTTTGAGCACTATATCCAATGTCGTCGATACGCTTTATAACGAAAAAGCCG
>CAZJFS010000089.1:0-17130 GCA_964545075.1 uncultured bacterium | reverse complement strand
GCCGTTATCTTAGCCTCTGGCGGACTTGGACAACTTTACAAATATACCACAAACAATGAAAGTTTGTCAATTTTTATTTTTTATTCGCAGCATTAATTTTTTAGGACGGCCGTCCGGCGGCTTCGTTTTATTAAACGACGGCTTATTCAAGATAAAACGCAGATTCTAAGATCCCAACAAAAAAACGGCTCTTTATTTTAGAGGGTTAACTTTTATATAATTTTATGGTAAAATAAAACGCATCGGATACCGGAATCAAAAACTTTTTACGCGATTAATTAAAGTTATATTTTTAAAATTCAGCGGAGGTTCAAAATGAGATCTTTCAGGATTTTTGTGGTTTACTCGGTCGCGGCGGCTTTATTTATGGCCATGGCCATGGCGCATGTCGTTCACGCCGAAACCTTTGATGTAAGGGTGCTTCTTCTGAACTATTCGGAAACAGGTTCCGACGCGCCGCTTTGCGCGGCCATAAAAAAAGCCGTAAAGAAAACGGCCGGCCTCGGAATGGATATTATCTCGAAAAAAACGCACGCGGAAATCGAATACGCGCTTATAAAGGGGGAATACGATATAGCCGTTCTTCCCCCCAGGCTCTTCCTTATTAACCTCAACAAGCTTCGGTATTCACCAATATCAATATATTGCCTCGGCTCGGCGGTTTACAGGGCGGCGGTCTTCGCTTCTAAAAAATCGGGAATCGAAAGCATTGAAAATCTTCCGGCGGAAACGTCAGTATTGTTCGTCGATCCTTTTTCAGCCTCGGGTTTCGTCGTCCCGTATATCGGCATGAGGACGACACTGGCGGCGAATGAACTCGCGAAACTCAAATTCGAAGGCTTCTCCGGCTCAAACTCGGAATCCTTGAAAAAACTGGCGGCGGGAGAGGTCGACCTTATCGTTTCTTATTCCACGCTCGGATTAAAAAACGCGGATATAAAAAGCATTTATGAATTCAAAACGGATATACCAAACGACATATTGGTCGCATCCGACGAATTTTTAAGCAAGCTTCCGTCAAAAAAACGCAGGGCGCTCGCACGAGCGATCGCGTCCTTAAAATATCGCGGAAAGGCAATGACGACGAAATATGACGAAAATCATATCCGGGAATTCGCGGCATTTTCCGAAACGCTGGACTCCGCATCCCAGGCGGAAAAAGCCAGAATATCGGTCCCAAGATCCGTACTCGATGTCTATATAAATAAAATAAAAGACGAGAAATTAGCGCTTGCGGCTATCGCGAAGATAGCGGAATACGCCCAGAAAAGCGAGCCTAAAATATCCTTCGAGGTGAAACTCGTTGAAAATATAGAATCGGCGTTATGGGACGTGATTTCCGGAGATTCGGCGGCCATATTCGCCGGACACGAACCGCATCAGGAAATCACAACCCGTTTCCCGCGCCTTTTGGGAGACGAATTCGGATTTTACAGTTTCAGATAGGTTCATTTCCTTTTTATCTTTAAAAGGCGTTTCGTAAAACTTTCCGGTTCGTCCGGAGGTTTTTGGCCGCGTTCCTCGTCTGAAGAAACTTTATCTCCGGCCGGCGCTGGTGGAATTTGCGCCGGAACGCTTTCGGAAACGCCGGAAGTTTCCGATGCGGAAGCCTTTTCCGCCGCGCCGTCTTTACTCTTCTTTTCAAAAGAGCCTGGCTTAAACTTGTTTTTTATATTCAAAAGACTCCCCATAACCTCGCCGCGCCGGCCCGGCTCTTCAGAAAGGCCGGTATGCTCATTCGAAGCCCCGAATATTTCCATAGCCCTGCTTTTAATGCGCGTCAAAATTCCTCCGGAGAGATCCACGCGCCACAGAAATATTTCCAGAAGAAATAATATAATGGCGAGTTGAATAAGATAATCTCTCACGCCGACGCTTTTTTTCCGGTCGGGATTTTTACCGGCCGTCGTCCATTTCTCTATATCCGCATCCGATATGAGCCTGCCGCCAGTTGAAGCGGCTATATCCGAAAGTATGGCCTGTCCCCTTCCAGTATCTATATATTCGTTGGAATAAGGATAAGAATACCCGAACACGGTATGATAATTTTCGCCGGCGCCGCCGCTTTGATTCAGGGAAAAAAAGTAGGTCCCTTCACCGCCTAGCTTATATTCGGCGGTATATGTGCCGGCTCTCGACTGGACCACTTCAACCGTTGATTGAGCTCCGCCGGGCGACGTCACGCTGAGAGCGGATTTGAGAAAGTTGATGTACTGTTTCCCGGCATTAACGGTTTTAAAAGTTATCTTCATTTTTTCCGCCCCGCGTTCGACGCTCCACGAAACGTTCGGTGAAAATTCCTCGCGCAAAATATATTTCACTGTATTTTTTAAAAACAACGGGAATTTATTCCAGGCCGTAAAGTCGCCGCCCCAGCGGCCGTAAAAATCAAACGTCGCCGCGGCGGTCTTTCCAAGCCCGCATTGCATGGACGCGACAACCGGATCGTTATTTTTAGCCTTCAGATAAATGGTGGCATTAGGTTTTATGGTGGACGCGACGTAGCCTTTAAGTTCAGGCATGGACGCCATGTCGGAATCCGAAAAACCGTTGAAAAGAGGGAAAGCGTTGACTAATTTCGGAATGAATTTTTCCTCTACGATTAGATTACGGGAACTTTTAAGCGTTTCCTGGACGAATATGGATGGCAGGGAACTCGCGTCCTCGGAAAAATAAAACCGTCCGCCGCCCAGTTTGGCGAGCCCCTGAAGGAAGGGAACGTCGGCGTCGCGGCCCAATGCAACGGCGGATAACGTTACCTTGTCGTTTTTAAATTTCGATACGAGCTCGTTGAAGGACGCGACGCTAGTTATTCCATCGGTAAGAACCACTATATGCCTGGTGGTGACCTTGAGCTCACGCACCGATTTATAAGCTTCTTCAAGAGCGCCATACATCGAGGTCCCACCCGACGCCACGAGTTCCGAAACCTTCTGAATTATGTCGCCGCGGTCGGATGCGTTGACGGGCGCCGCTATCCACTTGGCTGCGTCATCGAAGGCTATCACGCCGGCGATATCCTTCGGAAGCAGAAGCCCCACGGAAGCTATAACGGCCTCTTTCGCGAGTCCTATTTTATTGAGCCTTTCGCTTTCATCGCCAAAAGTTATTTCCGACATGGAACCGGATTTGTCTATAACGAATATTATGGCGCAGGAAACGATCTTCGCCTTGTCGTTTATATCCATAGTAACGGGCGCCAGTTCTTCAAGCGGCGTAGCCATGTAACCGCCGTTTCCAAAAGACTTGTCGCCGCCAAGAATTAAAAGGCCGCCGCCCAGATCGGCGACATAATTTTTGAGAGACGCGACCGCGCGTTTTTTCAGCGAAAAAAAATCTACGTCGTTTAAAACCACCAGCCTGTATTGCAATAAATGTTCAATGGAATTTGGAAGCGAGCCCGGATCGGTCGTCTCAACGGCGAATCCCTGAGATGAAAAAAGCCGGCTCACGATCTTTCCTTTGTCCGGATCCGAAACTATGAGTATCTTCGGAAGGCCCGAAGCGTCAGTATATGCGTGCATTGTGTTATTGTGCGCGTTTTTATCCGCGGGATTTTCCACGTAAGCGGTATATTTAGAATAACCGATATCAGATACGCTGTCATGGAATTTAAAGGCATTGAAACCCTTGTTGAGGTCAACCTTAAAATTAGCCACCAGCGAATCGTTACGATATATTCTCAATGTCGAATTTTTTATCGAGTCGGCGCCTTTTAACTCGATAACGGCGCTACCCTCGAATTTCTGGCCCGCCACGATCGAGGAAGGCACGGCAAGCGATGACAGGATCACATCGGCGTTCACGGGCCTCGCGAAGCGATATGGATATACTTCGATCCCCAGCGCCTTCAAGCGGCCTATGGAATTTTTATAATTTCCTGAAGTTTCTTCGCCGTCGGTATAGAGTATTATCTTGTTCGACGACTCCTCCGAAGCGAGGGCTGATGAAAATTCAAGCGCGGATTCAAGGTTCGTAGCTCCGCCGCCGATCTCGGATTTAGGCGATCTGATGAACAGCCTTTCACTATTTATGTTTATTTTTTCCAGCGAGGGTTTTTCACCGAAAGACAGGTATTGAGCGACCGAATTTTTATCCGAAAGCACCCGGTCCAGAAAGGAGGCCGAGCTTTTAAGAGCTTTCGAAACATTTTCCTTCATGGACCAGGAATTATCCAGCGCCACTATATAATTAACGCCGCGATGCGGAAGAGAAAGTTTTACATCAAAAAAAGCCATCAGAAGTATTATAACGGCGGTAATTCGCAGCGCAAATATAATTCGCTTCTTGGCCGCCGCCTCGTATAAAAGAACGGACGAAGAAGAATAAACCCTGTATACAAGATATGCCGCCATTAAAAGCGACGCGTAATAAAGCGTTTCTGATAAGATCATTTCGACCCCGACTTTCCGAGGAACGTCCGGTTGTTCTGATATATCCAGTCAACCAGTATTATCACGACGGCGAGCAATATTAGAAATGGCGAATATGATATGTGCGTCCTTTCAAATTCTCTTTCTTTAACGGCGGCCTTAGGCTCGCGAGTTTCGCCGGGAGCAACCGGTTTTATGGAAAGAACGCGTCCCACGGGAGGATTGATGAAGAAATCATATAAGGAAGCAGGAACTTTTTTTCCACCGTCAGGTTGTTGCATAACTTTGTACCAGCCGCAAAGGTTGAATTCAGGCAGCTTAATATGCGCGACCCCTTTAGGAATGGAAACTTTCACCGCGGCTTTACCGGAGGCGTCTTCGGCATGCGCGATAGCTACCTCTTCATCCGATGGCATCCGCGAGAATTTTTTTATTTTAAGGTAATTCTCCGTCTCGATATTCAAGTTTTCACTCGCCGCTGAATTCATCCGGCAGATGTTGACGATATTGTTAAAAAAAACGGGGAAAGCAATTTTCAATGGAAAATTAGATATCTTAGGATCAAAAAGGCCTATAAAAAGATTTGAGTTCGAATTGAATGAACGCATGAAAACCGGAATGCCCGAGCCGCCGTAAGCAATCTCCGAGAAATCTCCCGTCGAAACGGCCTTTTTCATCTGATGTATATATATGTCCGAAAGATCCACGCCGTGAAGATATTCGAAGGGGACGGAAGGCGTTTTTATGCCGACGCCGGAAACCGTCTGGCCGTATTTTATTCCCATAAATCCTTCAGGCGGGTCGAATACGGCGAAATTAACGCATTTGTACTTATCGATATTTAAAGTTTCCGACGTATCGTCGATGACCGTGAGGTCGTATTCGCGGCCCCGATAAATCCCGCGCGGAACGTCCGGTTCCCTGACATCAACGTCCGTTCCGGCTATCGATTCAAGAGCGGTCCTGTAAAAATAAGGTTTTTCAGACATTACCAGGATCTTGAAACGCGAATCGAAATTGGCCGAAATGACGCGTTTATCATCGGCCGCAAGCGCATCGTTAGAAATGATGGAAACAACCGCCCCGGAAGGCGGGCTTCCATATTTTTTAAGAACTTTCGACTCCACTTCGTTCGGAGCTATCGTAAGCACCGAATTAAACATCTTCCGTCCGTCGATCTCGACGGAGACCGGCACCGCGGCCTCGCGGCCGGAATAATTTTTAACCGTGAAAAATATATTGTATCCGGTCGAGCCGTTTTCGGTTTCCGGCGATATATCGAACTCGGTTATGCCGATGTTTTTGTCGCTCGCGCCTATTCTGTGGTAAAAAAACGGCACCAGGCCAGCAGTTCCTCTGGCATTTCCGGGCCCGTACGAGGCGAAATCCGAAAAAATATGTATCTCAGGCGCTATCCCTTCGGACGTCATCCCTTCCGCGAGGGACATGGCCAGACGCCAATCGGGCATCCTGTCCGTCGCCGTTATGCCCCTTATTATTTTATAAATTTCAGACCGGCCCGCTTCGGAATCGGCCAGAAGCTTCGGCCGATCGGCAAATTCAATAACGCTGACGTACGAATTCGAATTCGCGCCGATAACCGATACGGCCTCTTCCCGCGCAAGCTCGATACGCGTCGCTCCGCCCGGTTCCATGGCGGACATCGTTATGGAACGGTCCACGAGGATTATAATTTTTTTGCGCATTAACGAATACCCAAGCTTTCCGGGGTTCATAAGCGCCATCGTCAAAACGACCAGAAATAATATTTCAAGCGCGAGAAGAACATTAGACGAAAGCCTTTTGAAAAGGGAAGAGCCGCGATTATCGGAAGTGACCTTCTTGAGAAAATAAATGCTGGGAACACGCATATTCTTGCGGTTAAGCTTAAGCATGTAAAGCGTAACCAGAACCGGAACCGAGGTGAAAAATATTGAGCCCGCGAGGGACTGAAATTCTATCATAAAATATCTAAGCCGTAAAACCGGACCTCAAAACAATGTTTTTAACCGCGTCGACGGGATCGTCCCCGCAGACCATCTTTTTATAAAAGCCGCCGTATTTAAAGCTTTTTTTCTTGATTTCTTCGCAAAAATCGCCCATTTCAGAAGCATACATCGCGGCCATCTCCGGCGTCATGGAAACCTCCATGAACTCGCCGCTCTCGCAATCCTCGAACTTGTACTCGCCCGTACCCGGAACGGCGATATCCTCCTCGCAAAGGACCTGAATCAAACAAAAGTTATGCGAAATTCCTATCCTTGAAACGACGTCAAGGATGGAAAGGCCTCCGTCCATAAAATCCGATATGACGAACAATATGCCGCGCCTTTTATGGGCGGTAAAAAGATCATTCAGCGATCTGGCCATACCGGTATCACGCTCCGCGGCGCCGCAAGCGGAAAAATCGGCGAATTTCCTGTTCATATCGGCCTTGCCCACTTCGGCCGATCTTCTTATTCTTCCGGCGAAATCGACGAGCACGACTTTATTAAACCCTGAAACAGCTATATGCGCGAGCGAATAAGCCAGCTTCATCGCGAGCTGCGATTTTGTTTCCGGGGCTCCGAAACTCATCGAAGCCGAGGAATCGACCATTATATAAACGTTGTTTTCACGCGTCTCCGAAAACACCTTCAGAAAAACTTTGTTGAGACGAAATGACGAATTCCAGTCGATGAACCTTATGTCCTCGCCTTCGGAATAATTCTTAAGATGCGACACCTCTATTCCATGGCCGTAATACTTGGAGCGGTTCTCGCCGAAACGTAGCCCCCGAGCCTTGTTTTTCACCACAAGCCTTATCGACTCAAGGCGTTTTATAAATTTAGCGTCTTCCCAGAAAAACATAACAGCATCCAGACCTTAAATTAGGCCAGTATCTGAGGAATAATGGCTGAAGTCGTAACGCCTTCAGCGAGCCCCTCAAAATTGAGTATCATCCTGTGGTTTAAAACGTTAGCCGCAACATATCTAATATCGTCGTACGATACGTTGACGCGCCCGTCTATAAGCGCCCTCACCTTCGAAGTCATTATAAGCGAGATAAGGCCGCGCGGGGACGCGCCGAACTTGACGTATTTTTTGACGTGCATGGGCGCTTCCTTGTAATCGTGATGAGATCTTTTGATAACGTTTATGGCATAATTTTTGACGTCATCCGCCAGCAGGACCTTTTTAACGAGCGACTGCATCGCCAATATCTCTTCGCGGGTGATCACAGCTGCGACAGCCGGCATTTCCGAGGCCGTAAATCTGTCCACGATGACCCCTAATTGCTCGAACGTAGGATACGGCAGATTGATCTTCATCATAAACCGGTCAAGCTGAGCCTCCGGGAGAGGGAAAGTCCCTTCCATTTCAAGCGGGTTTTCAGTGGCAAGGACGAAAAACGGCTGTTCGAGGGTAAAGCGCATATTAGAAACCGTTACGGTGCCCTCGGCCATGCATTCTAAAAGCGCGGACTGAGTTTTGGGCGTCGCCCTGTTGATCTCGTCGGCGAGAAGAACGTTGCAAAAAACGGGGCCCTCGTTAAATTTCAGATGCCGCGCGCCGCTTCCGTCCTCCACGAGGACATGACTTCCCAAAACGTCTGACGGCATAAGGTCGGGCGTAAATTGTATGCGTTTAAATTTGAGAGAAAAAACATCAGCGACGGTCTTTACCAGCTGGGTTTTGCCGATACCGGGAACGCCTTCCAAAAGAACGTGTCCTCCTGCGAAAAGCGAGAACAGTACCATTTCGATAATATCGTTATAACCGGCTATCCTCTTCGATATCTCGGCTTTAACTTTACTGAAAACATCCCGAAAAAGCGCCACGTTCCGTTCGATGCCGTTGGCCGAAGCATCTATCGTTTTATTTTCCGGCATTTTTACCTCCACCTTTGCTGTCATAATCGTTATTTAATTTTTTGAAATAATCTGAAACTGATTTTTTTAATTCACCGGGAACGGCCTCGGATGAAACGAAGGAATCTACATTGCCGCTTTCATTCTTGATAAAACCGGTAATTTCGGCGTGCGCCTCGCCGGGAGCCGGAAGGCTCTTGCCTTCGACCGTCATGGTGCCGACCTTGGTATCGTTCATGCCTTCAACCTTAGTTTTTTCCGTCTTGACATTCTGGCGCTCGCCTGCGAAAAGCGCTTCCCACTGGCCTGATTTAACCGGTTTTTTACCGGCCGATTCGCGGCTTTGAGGCACCATAAGAGGCGAATCCTGGCCCTCTTCACGCAAATTCGAAGAACCCGTGCCGGGTTTCGGAACGGAAATGCCAAGAGATTCCGCCGTCATTTTACCTTTGCCATCGCCTTTGCCTTCCTTGCCGCCAGTTCCGCCTTTACCTTCTTTTCCAGAACCTTCCTTTGGTTCGCCGCCGGGCATTTTTCCGCCGTCTTCGCCGGAAGCTTTTTGGCCTTCGCCGCTATCGCCGCTTGACTTCTTGCCGTCGGCCCCATTATCGGCATTCTGCTTTTCTTTATCCTTGAAATCGGCCTCTTCGCTCATGGCATTAAGCCCCGCGTACAATTCCTGAAGCGCCTTATCAGTCTTGAGTTTTTCAAGAAGCTCCTTGCCGGTCATCCTGCTCATCTGCTTCAGCGTAGATTTCTGGTCCGCGCTCAGCGATTTGCCCTGGCCGCCCTTAGGCGTTCCGTCCTTGCCATCGGTCGAAGGCGAATCGGCCATGGATTTTTTCATGGCCTCTTTTTTTGCCTCAAGCATGGCCGAAAGGTCGCTGATCTCTTTCTCTATTTTTTTAAAATTCTTGTCGTTCGAGCTTTTAAGATAATCGTCCACCATTTTTTTCAGGCTCGCGATCTTTTCCTGCGCCATTTTCTTGTCGTCAGCGGAAAAAGGGTTTTCTCCTTCCTTTCCGGTTAAGGCGTTGTTGACCTCGCTCTCTATTTTCGACATTTCATCAAGAACGCCTTTCGAGTTCTTTTCATTCTGGATATTTTTAAGTTTATCGGATGAGTCTTTGAGCGCGGCGGCAAGCTCTTTGTCGGTGAGAGGGTCTTTAAGCTTCTGCTGCACCTTTTTAAGCTCCGCCAGAGCATCCGGAAGCGAAGTGATATTTTTTTCTTTTATCTCGATCATTTTATCGACTATTTCAGCCGCATCGTTCTTGATCTCTTTCTTTTCGGCGCTCTGACTCTTTACCGGCATGTTCCGGGTCTGTCCGGTCCAGTAATTATTGTAAAAATTAAACGCCGAAAAAACGCAGCAGGCGAGGATCAGGCGACGGTGAAGCAAGTTCAAATGAGCTTTTTCCTTATGGAAAGCATTATTAAACGCCGAATCGTTCTTTAATATATCGCCGGCGCTTGCGGATAACGTTTTATGGAAATCCTTTCTGGCTATTTCCACCATTTCGGGAGCGTCGTCGGCGCCGGCGCGCAAAGAAGACTCGTAATACGTGACGGCCCTCTCCTTCATGTCCAGCATTTCATCGATCTTTCTATAATGATCCTTTTTTTCGGTTTTTTTTAACGCGGAGCTTATGTAAAAGGCCAACGGCGAAACGACGCCGGCGGCCAGAAGCAAAAGCCATAAGGCTGAATGAAGCGTAACAAAAAATGATGATAGTATAAAAATTAAAATTGTCGCAAGGAAAGGAGAAATGAAGGCCTGAAATTTTTCAACGAAATTATTATGCCTGGATAATGAATCGAGTTTTTTTAAAATGTCATTTTCCATATTGGTCTTTCCCGAAAAATTCAAGCAGGGCTGAGGTCAGTACGTCGATATCGCGTTTTTCATTATAAATACCGAAAGATATCCTGATGGATCCCATTCCGTATTCAAGAGGCGTTCCGGCCGCCTCGATCACGTGCGACATCGTGGCTCCTCCGGAAGAATTGCAGGCGGAACCGGCCGAAACCATAATACTTCTGGCGGAAAGATATTCAAGAATGCTCCCGGCGTCGGTATCCCTGAAGCTGACGTTTACGGTCGAAGCCACGGAAGAATCTTTAGGCGAATTATACCTGATCAGGATATTTTCTTTTTTGAATATTTCAAATTTATTATAAAGATAGTCCCTGAGAATTTCGCAGTGCGAAGAACGCTTCGAAATATCTGAAATGGCGGCGGACGCGGCGGATGCCATAGCGGCTATCGATGCGACATTCAAGGTGCCCGCCCTGAAACCGAACTCGTGGCCACCTCCTAAAACCCTCGGGCTAAGCCTGGTGCCGCGCCTCAAGTAAAGGAGTCCCGTCCCCTTGGGGCCATAAAATTTGTGCGCCGAAAGCGCGAGCATATCAACGCCCATAACGTCAACGTCTATAGCGATCTTACCGAACCCCTGAACGGCGTCGCAAAGAACGGCCGCGCCTTTTTCCTTAACTATAGCAGCTAACTTTTCAACGGGCTGTATGGCGCCGGTCTCATTATTTACGAGCATGAACGCGGCGAGATCTATTTTTTCGATACCGCTTACGGCGGATTCGAGATCTTCCGGGTGAACGACTCCGTCCGCGCGCGGTTTTATGAATAACACCCGGGCACCGTGCTTTTCCAGTTCAAGAAACGGATTCAGAACGGCGTGATGCTCGATAGCCGTAGTAACGATCGTTTTCCCGCTAAGATTCTCACTCGAAAGGCCTTTAAATCCGAATATAGCTAGATTTAAAGACTCCGAAGCCCCGGACGTAAAAATTATTTCCTCAGCATCGGCGTTGAGAAAAGCAGCCATTTCAGATCTGGCTTTTTCAGCTGAAGATTTAGCGCGGGATCCGGCGGCGTGCGAGGATGAAGTATTGGCGAAATTATCGAAATAAAATTCTTCCATGGCGGCTCTGGCCTCGGGAAGAAGCGGTGTCGTAGCGTTATTATCAAGATATATGATGGGTGAACGCCGCGCGGTCTGCAAGACGGAGCCTTTCATGGAAATACTTGTCTCTTCCGATTTGTAAACGCTTTTTAAATCCATGCCCTTACCTTTTTCCTGTTATATTTATTTTTTTCCTTTTTCAAGGGCTTTAGCGAGCGATTCCTTGGCGAAGCCGGAAAGTTTTGAAGATGGAGGAACGAGCCTCAGAGTGATCTTCCATTCATCGACGGCCATATCCAGATCTGACATTTCCTCGTAAGCAAGGCCCAGATTATAGTGGACATAAGGATCGTTCGGATTTATCGTTATAACTTTCTTCCACACCTTTAAAGCCCGGTCTATCTGTCCCTTTTCATAATAAGCAAGGCCCAGATGATAGAGCGAATAATCGTCGTCGGGATTTATTATGCACGCGCGCTGGAATTCTTTTATCGCGTTATCGTACTGGCCGGTATCGTAAAAAGCGATACCAATATTCGTGTGGGCGTAAACATCGTCGGGATTTAATGAGAGCGATTTCTGAAATGCTCCGATGGCCTTTTCCACCTCGCCGACATTTTTATAACATATTCCGAGATTATAATGGCAGAATTCGTCATCGGGATTTAATATAAGCGAACGCTCGAAATATTTTATCGCCTGGGCGAACTCGCCGCGTTTTTTATAGACGGCGCCAAGACCGTATAATGCGTATGAATGGTCGGGTTTGGCGCTCAAGCATTGTTCAAAGGAGAGGATCGCGTTATCGCCCATATCTATGGCGCGATATAAATTTCCCATAAAATAATGAAGGTCCGGATCGCTAGGCTTTATTTCAAGGGCCTTTTTAAATGTATCCAGCGACTTATGGATCTCGCCGTTATTCTTATACGTAACGCCAAGAAGCTGGTAAGCCTGTATATGGTCAGGCTTAAGCTCAATGACCTTTCTGAAATAATTCATGGAGTCTTCCATCTGACCGCGGTTCAAATGTATCAGACCCAGCTGAAAATAAGCCTCGTGATAGTTTTTATCAAGTTCTATCGCCTTCAGGAATTTTTCCGTGGAAGAAGCCGTTTCGCCCTTATTCCGATAGGCCACGCCTAATTCACACAGCGCTTCTACATGTTCCGGTTTTAAAGCTACGGTCTTTTCAAATTCGCATATTGCCTCATCAAGAAGCCCGTTATCACGGTAAGCAAGGCCCAGATGGAAATGGGCGTCAAAATTTTCGGGCTGCATTTCAGCCTTGCGCTTCCAGTCCTGGACGACGCCGTCAAATATGCCTTTTTGACGCATTATGACCTCTATATAATACTGGGAATATTTATCGTCAGGCCTCGTATCGAGGACCTTCTCGTACTCGATTATAGCCTCGTCAAGAAGCCCCTTGCTTTTATATGAGCACGCGAGACGGTAATGAGCGTCGGTGTCGTGCGGATCGACGAGCAGACGTTTTTTCAGTTCCTCTATCTGGATGTCGAGCTCGTCTCTCGTTTGTTTGTGGGACTTGTTGCCGCCGTAATGTTTTTTCAGTTCGTCCGCCTTTTTCCAGCATGCCAGCGCCTCATCATATTCATTTTTTATATCGTGAAGATTGCCCAGCAGGTCGTATGCGTCTCCCAGAACGCTGTTGAGCGATATAGACCTGAGCGCTTCGCTCTGCGCTTCGGCGAACATCCCCTTTTCTTTATAGACGTTGCCCAGCGCCATGTGCGCCAGCGCGTCGTTGGGAGTGATTTCTATGGATTTGAGGAATGATATTATGGCGTCCTCCATGTTGCCTTTCTTGCGGGCTATCATACCCAGCCAGTAATGGCAATAGGGATATTTCGATGAAAGCGCTATGGTCTTCTGAAACTCTATCTTGGCGGCGTCGTTCATACCGCGATGATAATACGACAGACCGAGATGAAAATGAGCGTCGGGATTTTCCTTGTTTATGGATATCGCGCGCTTGAATTCGCCTATGGCTTCTTCGTGTTTCCCCTGTTCCGCGAGAACTATGCCGAGATTTACATGGGCGTAAACAAAATTTTTGTCGGTAATTATCGCGCGTTTGCAATACTTTTCGGCGTCGGCGACGTTCCCTTTTGAAAAATGAGCCATTCCAAGCCTGGTTAAGGCAAAAGCGTCACTCGGATTTAATATGGTAGCCTTTTTAAGCTGAAGTATGGCTTTATCGAACTGGTCCTTCTGTTCATATGAAAGCGCCAGGTTATAGTGAGCGAAAGCATAGTCGTGGTTCAACTTGATGGCTTTTTTTAACGAAGTTATTGATTCCTCGACCTCGCCCTTCATGCGAAGAGCGCGCCCCATATGAGTATAGGCATAACCATAATTCGGATTAATGGAAATAGCCTCCTGGAATTGAACTATCGCCTCGTCGACGGCGCCTTCCATTAGATACATGATGCCAAGATTGCAATGCGCGAAGCAATACTGAGGGCGGAGCTTTATGGCGCGCTTCACGGCTATTTTAGCTTCCTGAAACATCCCCTTAGATTTATAGCAGAGCCCCAGGAAGTTATACGCGTAAGCGTCATCAGGTTTAAGCTGGATAGCCTTCTTGTAATTGCTTATAGCCTCGTCGATCATTCCGCGCACTTCGAAGATCTTGGCGAGCTGATAGTAAGAATCCGGGCTTTGCGGATCTTCCTCGATCTCACGGAACTTGGCTTTAATAATGTTGTCGTATTCCTTGTTTAACATGTTTACTCCCATCTCAATCCCAAGTGAAGCGCGTCGTTTTTAAAACCATTCCGCGCGGCCTCCGCTATTTCTTTTTTTATATTCGGATAAAACTTATAATTTAAAAACTCGTCTATCCCGACGAAGCGGTGATCGATTATGCGCTCGTCTTCCGAGCTTTTAGGCCCGCCGCCGGTTATCTCCGAGAGAAACGTCATGTGGATTATATGCCTTTCACGCCCCGGATAAAGCGTTTCAGAAGTGAAAAGAAGCTTTATCGGACGGGCCTCATAACCCGTTTCCTCCATCATCTCCCGCATGACGCATTCCTCAATCGATTCGGACGCCTCAAGCCCGCCGCCCGGCAAAAGCCAGTAATCTCTATCTTCCTTTTTATGGTGAACCAGAAGTATAGAATCGTTGCGCGCTACTAAAACGCCTATTCTGACGCGTACAAAACCCTTTTTTATTTCCATATTCAAACTTCCCGTTATCGCCGTTAAAAACAACGATGAAATTATACTGAAATAACTTTTTTTTGTCAAGTTATTGACAAATACAATCTATTTTTATAGAATGAGTCGATTTTTAACCGGAAAGAATGAGCTTAATTTGCCTTTAATCAAAGTAACTTCCATATTCATAACCATAATACTTGTTTCGAGGCTTTATAAAGCCAGACTATGGCTTTGCCTCACGGCCGGAGCCGCCGCGATCGGCCTTATTTCCGGCATGGATTGCGTTCAAACGGCCTCGACCTTCTGGCGCACGAGTTCAAGCTATAAGACCATCGAGGTGCTTATAATACTCTATGGAATAGCCGTTTTCGAATATACGCTCAGAGTATCCGGCATGCTTACAAGGCTCGTTTTGAACCTGAAAAAAGTTCTGGGCGACGACCGTCTCGTTCTGGGTACGCTGCCTGCATTTCTAGGCTTTTTGCCGTCGCCCGGAGGAGCTCTTTTTTCAGCCCCGCTCGTCGAAGAGGCTTCAAAGAATATTGAAATTACGCCCGAGCAAAAAAGCTTTATAAATTACTGGTTCAGGCACATCTGGGAAACTGCGTTCCCGCTTTTTCCCGGGCTTATATTCGCGGCGGCGATGTCCGGCATACCTCTTTATAAGCTCGCCTGGATAATGCTTCCCATAGTATTCATAAACGTATTCACGGGGAGTCTTATAGTGTTTCGCACAAAATTCGCGATAATCGGGCCGGAAGGCCATGCGCGCCATCAGAAATTAAAATTTGGACTTTTATATGACCTTTTCATAAATCTTCTGCCCATACTGATAATAATTTCAGGAGCGCTGTTTTTGAAAATAAACATAATACTACTGATAGCAATAGGTATTTTGTGGACATTCGTCCAATCCGGCGTCGACAAAAAGGAAATTAAAAAAATTTTTTATGACACGATGTGGTCGCAAAATCTGATGCTTATAGTCGCGATAATGTTCTTCGCCGGAGTTCTTGAAGACTCGGGAGCGGCGGCGGCCATTCCGGGAACATTCGCCGCCATGAATATACCACGGTTCGCCATTTTCATGGGAATGCCTTTCATTCTGGCGATTTTCACCGGAATAAACACCGCATTTGTAGGTCTTTCCTTTCCAATACTAAGCAAAATGTCAGGAGGAAGCCTTAACCCCGAGCAGGTCACTCTGGTCTATCTTTCGGGATGCGCCGGGGTCATGTTATCGCCGGTTCACCTCTGCTTCATATTGACGCTCAATTACTTCAAGGCCAATATTTTTGCCTTCTACAGAATGCTCATGCTGCCGGTCGTCGCAATGCTTCTTTGCGCGGCTATTTTCGGGAGGCTGTAAAATGCAGTTAAAATTAAAAGTGAATGGCGTCGAACATGTCGTGGACATGTCAGACGCCGAAATGACCCTTCTGGACTTTCTTCGGGAAAGGGTCGGATCAAAGGATGTCAAATGCGGCTGCAACAAAGGATACTGCGGCTCCTGTACCGTAATAGTCAACGGAATCAATAAAAAATCTTGCTCGCTGAAAATAAAAAATATCGACGGCGCGGTAATCGTCACCGCGTCCGGCATAAATTCACCGAAACTCTCGAAAACATCTCGAAATATCCATGAACACGGCGCCGTTCAATGCGGCTTCTGTTTTCCCGGCATAGCGTGTTCGCTCGAAAGCAAACTCTCGGGCATCGAAAACCCTACCGAAACCGACATAAAAAATGCTCTTTCCGGACATATATGCCGATGCACGGGGTATATACCTATAATTGAAAGCCTGACGAAAAACGACCCTTTCATTACCGCAAAGGACGATAAATACATTTCAATCGGCAAATCGCCGGTCAGACCCGATTCCGAGCCGAAGTTAAACGGAAGTGCCGTTTACGCGGACGATATCGACGTTCCCGGAATGCTCCATGTCGCGGTTCTTAGATCTTCTCACGCCCACGCCAATATAGTTTCAATCGACCCGTCAGAAGCGCGAAAAGCCCGCGGCGTAGCAATGGTCATAACCCACGCGGAACTTCCCGGCGCTAAATGTTTCGGCATCATAACGCACGACCAGCCCGTTCTGTGTTCCGACCGCGTCAGGTTCCGCGGCGATGCACTGGCGCTTGTCGTCGCCGGAACGCGAAAGCAAGCCGAAGACGCTAAAAAATTGATAAAAGTCGAATATGAAAAGTTAGACGCAATATGCAATTCGGCGGACGCCCTGGCTCTGAACGCTCCCGCGATACACGAAGGCGGCAATGCCTATCAGGACATCAGGATACGCTCCGAAAAAAAAGCCGGTAATTATTTCACTCCTGAATTTATATCCGTTTCGGGCAACTTCAATACGGCGGCAGTCGAACACGCATATATGGAACCTGAGTGTTCCGTATCCTTCTACGGTGAAAATGAAGGGCTGCCCGAAATAACAGTCCACTCCGCCTCGCAAAATATACACGCCGACCGTTCCGAGATCGCCGAGATACTCGGCATCCCCGAAGAACGCGTCAATATTGAGTTCACTTACGCTGGAGGAGGTTTCGGCGGAAAAGAGGATCTTACTACCCAGCCATATTCCGCGATAGCCGCTCTTCTAACGAAAAGAACATGCAAATACGGATTCACGCGTGAAGAATCGCTGCTGTGCTCCACGAAAAAGCACCCGTTCGACATAAAAATAACGCTGTCCTCCGATAAGAACGGCCGGCTGGCGGCCATAAAAGTCGATGCGATATCCGACATCGGACCCTACGCCTCGCTGAGCCAGATCGTACT
>CAZJFS010000088.1:11635-17188 GCA_964545075.1 uncultured bacterium | reverse complement strand
GCGGTGATGGTATTGAATTTAACGGTGTTGGGGACGGGAAACGGACCGAATCCCGTTCCGTCGATTTCGACTATCGTTCCCGGAGGCCCGTAGTTCACCGATAATTTGTTAATAAGAGTTATCGTAAAATTCATGGAATTGCTGGTCTTGCCATTGACGTTCGCCGTCAGGTTTCCGGTATTCGCCCCGGCCGGAACTATGATCACGGCCTGAGTGTCCGTCCAGCTGACTATATTCGTTGCCGCTATAGAATTGAAGCTGAATCCGCTTTCACCCTGAAGTTCGCCGAATCCGAGCCCCGTTATTGTCACCGTAGTTCCGACTGTTCCTCCCGCGGGCGAGATGCTCGTGATATTAAGAATATCGAGGTTGATGCCGTTGCTTTCGGTGCCGTTCGCGACTACGGTGACTTTGCCCGGAGTGGTTCCGACCGGAACTCTGCATATGATGGTATCGTCCGACCATGAAACAATGTTCGCGGATGGCGCGTCGATTCCGTTGAATTTGATGACGCCGGTTCCGCGGCTCGCTCCGAAATTCATGCCGGTTACGGTCAGGGTCGAACCCGTTGTCAGAAATGTATCGGAAAGCGAATTTATTACCGCCCCGACGTTAAACGCCGGACCGTCCATTGAAACTCCGCCTATCGAAAGTTTGATGTTTCCTGATGCCGCTAGCGGCGGGACCGTCGCTACGATCTTATTTGAAGACCATAAAGTGACATTGGTCGAAACCACGTCATTGAAAGAAACAGTGCTCGATCCTTTTTCCGCGCCGAATCCGAATCCGTTTATTGTGACGCTCGTTCCCATGGTTCCGGAAGTCGGGGAGATTGAACTTATGGAAGATGCGTTGAAATTAATTCCATTTGAAGGGATCTGGCCGATTATAACGTTAACGCCGCCCGACAGCGTCTGCGCAGGCGTTCTGACTTTTATTTTCCCGTTCGTCCAGCTCACGATTTCCGTCGCTTTGATGCCGTTGAATGAAATGTCGTTTAATCCGCGATCGTTTCCAAAGCCGGTTCCGTTTATTTCAATATCGGTTCCGGAAGGCCCGAAATCCGGTGAAATAGAAGTTATCTTCGTGACGTCAAAGTACAAGTAATTATTGCCTGAAACGCCGTTGAAATTGAGCGATAAATTTCCGGAAGAGGCATCAGACGGAACTTTTAATGCAATGGCGCCATTCGTCCACGAAATTATATCTACAGCTTCCGTTCCGTTAAAGGTTATCGTTGAATTTCCCTGCGCATCGCCAAAGCCGGTTCCATATAAAGCTACGGTCGTTCCGGGAGGCCCAAAGGCTGGAACGGCGGAAGCTATCTGGCTCACGTCGTATAAAACGGGATTGGTCGGTATTTCGCGAGTGATTATAAGGCTTCCTGATTTAACGCCTGCGGGACATATCACTTCTATCTTTGTATTGGACCATTTCAATATTTGATTTACCGTGATTTCACCCATGCTGATAGCGGCGCCGGTTGGCGTAGGTCCGAATCCGGTTCCGTTTATGATCAATCTTTCGCCAACGGAAATTATGCTCGGCGTTATAGAGGTGATTCCTATTACTTCGAAAAATATAGCCGTCATGGAAGATGAATTCGATGAGATCGTGATATAACCCGATGATGAACCGGAAGGGACTTTAGCTATTATAGATTCGTTGGACCAGGCGATTATATCGTCGTTAGACGTTACGACTCCATTGAATTTAAGAACGTTCGTCCCTTGCGAATCGCCGAAATTTTTTCCGGTTATGTTTACCTGGGTTCCGAAAGTGCCCGTTGCTGGCTGGACCGTTGAAATGGCCATTGCAGTTGGAGTTTCGCCGCCTTTGGGCACCATGGTCAGTTTAAAAACCGCTTTTTTGCTTATGCCGCCTTCGGTATATTCGGCGTCGATATTCAATATTCCGAGAAAATTATCGGGCGGCGTATAAAAAAGTCCTGATATGCTTCCGGATGATGCGCTCCATGCCGCCGTTATAACTTCCGCGGTGCTCTTGTCTGAATATACGGCTATGGTCTTTATGGCCGCGAGATCATATTTATTTGAAACTTCCATAGTATCTGAATTTTTGCTTAAATACAGCGAGTCGAGTTTCGTGTTTATACTCAGTATAAATATAGCGGTCCTGGTTGTATTGGCTTCTGTATATGAAGCCGTAAGCGTTACGGTTCCTTTTTCGTTTATGGTTGAGCGATAAGAGTTTTCGAAAATGGTTCCATGATCAGCCGTCCAGGAGGCCGATACTTCGGCGGACGTTCCGTCGAGGTAATTGGCGTAAATTTTTATTTTTGAAAGTTCGTATGAACCGCCGGAAACTATTATATCTGAAGTTTTATCAAGAGAGATCGAATTGAATATCGAAGCGGTTTGAAGAAGGAAATCGAGCGATCCCAGTCCGTAATCTTTTTCGGAAACGTTTATATTTAAGCTTTTATTGGAATATCCGCTTTTTCTGGCCGTAACGGCGTAGCTTCCGGCGGCGAACTGACCGGTGAATGAAAAATATCCATTTTCGTCCGTAGTGGTGCTGATGGAGCCGTTCAATGAAACTATGGCTCCGGATATCGGCGCCGACGGTTGCTCCGTTGTGCTCACGATGGCTGATTGCGAGCTTATGGAGGCCGGAGTCAGCGGCGTCCGCGCTGAAACGAATCTGCCGGATATTTTTGAAAGATATTGCTTGTTTTTTTGTTTTTCAGTTATAACCTGGCCTATAAGTATCTTTAGAGGATCGGATTGCATCGCTTTCTGGAATACCGCGATCGTTTCCTTCGTCAGTTTCAGGCCCGAACTTTCCAGTACGACGTTTAAATAGTAAATATTGCCTTTTTCAACGAAAAATTCACTTGCGATATAGCTGGCGTCGCTTTTTTGCATCTTGAATATAAGCGTTTTCGAATTTGATAGCTCTATGTCCGCCTTGAAAAATCCGTTCGTGTCAGTGGCAAGGATGTATTCTTTATTATCGGCGACTATCGTTATGCGCCTTCCGGAAGTCGCAGCCGCTTTGGAAACGGTCTGTTTCGGGGCTGCCGCGACCTCGAAGTCGGTCAGATAACCGGCGATCGTCGTGTTGGCGACAATGGCTTCCTGGGTGCCCGATTGGGTGAAGCCGCCTCCGCTTTTATCGCCGCTTGAAAAACATCCCATCGCGAAAAAACTCGTCGATATTATCAAAAGTGTTATCATTACAGTTTTTCTGCTCATCATTTATGATCTATCTCCTGTTTTAAATTTATTAGAATTGTAAAAGTTTAATTTAATAAAACACACCTTATATTATTTTATCGGCATTTATATTATTACCCGTAGGGTAAAATTTTATTGAAAAAGCGGGGGGTTTATGGTAAAATAATCCATTATAAATACGGCTTTAGTTGAAGCTATTTATTTTAAACTATAAAAAAACGGGCAGAGGAGAATAAAATTGGAAAAGAGAAAGATAATTGTTACGGCGGGGCTTCCATACGCCAACGGCGACGTTCACCTGGGGCATCTTGTCGAATACATTCAGGCGGACATTTTTGTCCGTTACCAGAAGCATTCCGGCAATGAATGCCTATACATTTGCGGAAACGATACGCACGGTACTCCGGCTATGATCTCCGCGAGAAAACTCGGCATTGCTCCGGAAGTTATGGTTGAGCGTATGCACACCGAGCAATTAAAGGATTTCAAGAGTTTCCATGTCGATTTTGATAATTTTCATACCACTCACAGCGAAGAAAACCGGATTCTTACCGAAAGCATATACGCTAAGGCAAGGGAAAAAAATCTCATCACTGAACGCAATATAAAACAACTCTATTGCGACCATGATAAAATGTTCCTGCCCGACCGCTTTATAAAAGGCACATGTCCCAAATGCAAAGCGCCCGACCAGTACGGCGATTCATGCGACGTCTGCTCCGCCACCTATTCCGTTACCGATGTTTTAGACGCTTATTGCACCATATGTAGAAACAAACCGGTAATGAAAGATTCGACGCACTTCTTTTTCGAATTAAGTAAGCTCCAAAAAGAGCTCAGCGTATGGCTCGAAGAGGATCACATGCCCGTCGAGGTCAAGAACAAACTTAAGGAATGGTTCAAGGACGGTCTTAAAGACTGGGATATTTCCCGCGATGAGCCTTATTTCGGATTTAAAATTCCAGGTACCGCGGATAAATATTTCTACGTCTGGTATGACGCTCCCGTCGGTTACATGGCCTCTCTTACCAACTGGGCCAAAAAGAATGGAAAGACCTTCGAGCAATACTGGTGCGATCCTAAAAGTGAAATATATCATTTTATAGGAAAAGACATTCTTTATTTTCATACTCTTTTCTGGCCTGCTATGCTTATGGCCGCGGATATTAAAAGGCCGGACAAAATTTTCATACACGGTATGCTTAAGGTGGATAACGAAAAAATGTCTAAATCCAAAGGCACCTTCATAAATGCCAAGACATACCTCAAATACTTGCATCCCGAATACCTTAGATATTATTATGCTTCGAAGTTCAACTCGGGTATCGAAGATATTAACCTTTCACTCAATGACTTCCTCTACAAGGTCAACTCCGAACTTGTCGGGAACATCACAAACATCGCCTCCCGCGTTTCCGGACTCCTCAATAAAAACTTCAAGGGCGTTATATGCGAGATGGACGCCGACGGGAAAGCGCTCTTCGATTCCACCGCCGCGGCTTCCGTCGAGATAGCCAAAAGCTACGAAGGGCGAGAAGTTTCACAGGTTATATCGCGCGTTATAAAACTCGCCAATGACGTCAATAAATATATCGACGACAGCCGTCCCTGGTCGCTCGTTAAGGAAAATCCTGAAAAGTGCCACAAGGTTTTATCCGCCGTTCTCAACTGCTTTAAAACCTTTATGGTCTATCTCAAGCCCATCCTGCCCGAATACGTCGCCGCGGCCGAGGAACTTTTAAACGCCGGCGAACTCCGCTTCGGCTCCGCCGCTACGATCCTTGAAAACCACAAGATAAACGAGTTCAAACCTCTTATAACCAGGATAGAACAGGAGAAGATAGACGCCATGATCGAAGAGACGAAACAGGACCTCTTGAAAGCCAAAGCGCTCGAACCTCCGGTGCCGGGTGCCCCCAAAAACGAGGCGCCGACGCTTCCCGAGATCACCATCGAGGACTTCCAGAAAATAGATCTGCGCGTCGCTAAAATTATCGACGCCAAAGACGTTGAAGGCGCCGATAAACTACTCCAGCTCACCCTCGAGGTCGGAACCACTACCAAGAACGTCTTCGCCGGCATCAAAAAGAACTATAAAAAGGAAGATCTCGTCGGCAAGCTCGTTGTCGTCGTTAACAACCTGAAACCCCGCAAAATGAAGTTCGGAATGTCCGAAGGCATGGTTCTCGCCGCGTCCAGCGGTGAAACCCTCGCGCTTCTAACACCCATGGCGGATATCGCTTCCGGCGGTAAAATATCATAATATAAGCAGAATATAAAAATACGAATACGAAAAAGAATACGAATACGAAAAAGAAGAACTCTGATAGGGGGAGGGAAGGGATATCATCCC
>CAZJFS010000088.1:0-11535 GCA_964545075.1 uncultured bacterium | reverse complement strand
AATACGAATACGAAAAAGAAGAACTCTGATAGGGGGAGGGAAGGGATATCATCCCTTCCCTCCCCCTTAGTATCTCCCGCCTATCCCCGACTTTGCGTTCGCGCAAGCTTCGCTTGCGTGAACGCGGAGGTTTCGCAGGCGGAGCCTGCGAAGCGGGATTGGCTGAACGGGAATTCAAACAATGAATAAATTGCAAATGCCGGTTTCTGATTGGATATAAAGCTCAGGGGGAAATCATCGATATAAAAAAAGAACTCTCGCAGCGACGGCTTGCGAGAGTTCTTTTTTTATATCGTATATTTTCTTTTTTATTTTATGGCGTTTATTTTAGCGAGAATTGAGTTTATCGCGGAGGTTTCTTCGGCAGAGATCGCCTGGTTTTGAATGAGCTTCGAGCGAAGCATTTCGGAAATGGTTTTAAGCACTGGTTTGAACGGCTCTTTAGCGCCCGGCGTATCGAGGCCGGAAACGTAAGACGCAAGTTGCTCGGCGGATGAATATTTCGATTCGTTGAGATCTGAAACTATTGATTCGCGAGTTCTTTCGATATTGGTGAGGGCGGCTTCCGGAGAGCTTTTCGAGGATGAAACGTCGGATACGGCGTCAAGCCCTGTTTCGAGACTGAACGGAAGAAGCTTCAATGCCGTTGAAATTATTTCGGTGCGTTCGTTGACGCCTGCCACTGCTTCGAGGCCGAACGCAAGGTATATAACTCTGTATTCAGGCGTCTTGACGAAAACGCCCGCTACCTTCTGATTATCATATTTAAATATAGGGGTCGCTCCCGCGCGGGGGGAGATATCGTCTAAAAATATCTGATTATCGGCCGAATTCGGGCCGTTTAATGAGTAATTTTTGCCTTCGAAGATATCCATGCCCAAAAGCTTGGTCGTGCCGCCGCTGTCGGAGTTGAGGTTGCATTTTAAAAAGTTTATGTAAAGGGGAGTTTCGCTTATCATGGCGCCGACGTCCTGTCCGGTTATTAAAAGCGAACCGCCTTTTTTCAGATATGATTCCCATACCAGGACCTCGTCGCGCGTTATTTTATTTTGTATCGACGAATCGGGAACTATTCTGAAAACCGTTCCGCCGTTGATGTATTTGTTAAGGATGGCGGCGTTTATAGGCCCGTCGGTAAGGGTTCTCCATATGTCATAGTTTTGCGACAAGCCGGCCAGGGAATCGGAATATTGTTTTTCGACAGGCTGATCGATGGTTCCCAATATGAGAAGAAGGTTTGACGTTTTTACGAAAGGCTGTTTGACCTCTAGCGCGAGAGTGGCTATTTTAACGGTCATTTCAGCGTTTGCGCCAGTGTAATTGAGATCGAAGGATAATTTTTGTCCGGCTTTCGCGGATATCGCGGATATTTTAAATGAAACTTCGACGCGCTCGCCCGGTTTTATCTCGGCCGCATGCGCTTCAGAAGAGATGATCTTAATTCCCGCGTTTTTTCCGGAAAGCGTGAAGCGGCAGTTGGAAGCCGGTTTAGATCCGGTATTTAAGATGGTCGCCACGAGTTCGGGTGTGTCGTTAGGCGAAATGCGTCCGTCGTTGTTCGCGCTTTTTATTAAGCAGTTTTCAAAAGTTACGACCTCCGAATTTTTTGGGAACAGGTAGCTTTTTATGAACTGGTTCCATTCGCATATTTTCGAGAAATTTATGCCGTCGTAGGCGTTGTCGTAATCCTTGGCCGGGAAATATATTGATATTCCGCGGGCGTTCTTAAAAGCCGGCGAATTGTGCTGGGATTTGAGTATCAGTTCGGAAAGCTTCTGTTTTAAAGCGGCCGCGCTTTGGGCCAGCGGTTTTGAACTTACGGAGCCGCTTAAAATATCCACGAAATGGATAAGATCTACATAATCAGGATCATTAAATCGTTGTACGTAAGTTAAAGAGTCGGTAAGCGCGGGATTTAAAACGGGGTCCGCCGCCGTTTTCACGAAATCGTTTATCGCGGCAACCGTTTCTCCTGCTTTAGCGAGGTTTATAGCGTTCATGGTAACGGGCAGGAACTCGGAATCGCCGTCATTTTCTTTAACGGCAGGCGTATTCCGTTTTCTTCTATACGAATCGACGAATTTTGAAGCTATCATCTGGGCAATATCGGCCGTTGGCAGTTCGTATGATTTGTTGAGCGCGTTCACTACCTTAACATGGTTCCAGCCTTCGTCCGGCGTAACTTCCTCGGATGCGATCATATAAGATCCGCAATCGGAAACGGCCGATGCGACTTCGATCATGCTCATAAGGCATGCGTCGAACCAGATTATATCAAAGCCGTTTGTAAGTCCGGCTGCCTCGCAGCCTTTTTTTATGGAGTCGTGAAGCTGGTTTAAAGTGATCGCGGAATTGGAAGTGTCATCATAAGATATGCACTTTTCAATATTTATATTTAAATCGCCAATTAAAAGAGGAGATCCGGTGGCGCGCGAAAGCGGAAGAATATTCATTGATTTAAGGTTGTTGAAGTAATATTCCGGCTTTTCGGAAAGCTTCCGGAGATATTTCGTCCTGGGGCCTTTGTTGTCGTTTCCGGCTGTTGAAATATTTTCGTAAGGTATCGTTTTCCAGCCTGAGCCGTGGCTCCATACGGTGAGAATATATCTTTTGGCGGGATAATTTTTAACGCCCCATTCTATGAAGTCTGAAAGAGTTTTTGGATCGCCGCTGTTGATGTTGCCGAGTTTGGCAATAATCGGGGAACCGATTTTAACGGGATCCTTGTCTTTTTGTATCTTTATTCTGACGGCTTCGCCGAAGTTATTAGCGCCGTCGTTATAACTGTTTTGAGGTCTGTCAAGTTGGACTATTATGTTTATATTCGGGCCGGGTCCCGCGCTTTCCATTTCGTTAATATCGCAAAGAGCGTTTTTTTCGAGGTCGTTATCGGCTGAAAGATATGAAAGAATTGTCCAGTCGGCTTGCGTCGCCGCTAAAACAGACGCGGCCGATGAAAGCCAGAAGATGATTGAAATTGCAGCGCAAACGAAGGTGTAGAATTTTTTCTTACTCATTACTACATTCACTCCTATATGATCAAAATGCCCGACCCAAGCCGCGCATCTTAATTAAAAAAATTTTCAAAAATTAAAAAATGTTTCTTTAATTATAATATAAACATGGGCTTATGTCAAGTAATCGCCCTAATTTAGTCATAAAACCGTGAACTTTAATGAGCGATGTGGAAAATTTCAACAAACCCGATGTGGAATTTTTGTAAAAAAAGAAAAGAATAAAAAGAAAGTGAACTTTTTAAAGCACATGCTTTTCAAGGCTTTTCAATATTTTAAAAAAATTGGCACGCAATTTGCATTATTAATTTGCGTAAAACAAAAAACCACTAAGGAGGAATTTATATGAAGATAATTAAATGGGCAAATCCAATGAACGAGCTTTTAGGGATTCGTAACACATTCAAAAATTTCTTGAGTGATGATTTTTTCAAGAACAAGGAGAACGCGTGTGATTTTGTTCCGGCGGTGGAAGTATATGAGGAGGCCGATAAATGGCATCTTTCGGCGGAGCTTCCCGGCATAAAAAAAGACGATATCAAGATAGAACTCGAAGATGGAGTTCTTAAAATATCAGGCATGTGCGAGGACAAAAAAGAGAAGAAAGAAAACAATTACTACTATAGCGAAAGAAAATACGGCTCATTCTTAAGGACTTTCGAGGTCCCTGAAAACGTTAATCCCGCGGAGATATCAGCCGAGTATCAGGAAGGCGTTTTAAACGTCACGATTCCGAAGGCCGAAAAACCGAAAGAAACCAAGAAAATAGAGATCAAATAATATTCACTGAAGCATAGCGGTCCATATAGTTCAGCAGGTTTAAAAATTAAAACAGCCATGAAACGACCGGTTCCGGAATTTTCATGGCTGTCTTTTTTTAGAGCGGAAAATGTTTTGACGCTTTTTAAAATCATGGTTAGCGGCTCATCTCGCGAACGAGTGCAGTGGAGTATGGTTTCGAGACGTGCCGTTTTATTTTTTAGGCAGGTCTTCCTCGGCGACTTCGATGTCGGCGGGTGAAACTACGTTGCCATCGCGCAGCTTGAGTATTTTGACGACGGTCGCTTTCCCGTCTTCGGCGTAATTGACCGTTACAACGTCGTTTTCACGCAGCTCTTTTCCGGCTTTGGCGGGCCGGCCGTTGACGTGAACGAAACCTTCGCCGCAAACGTCATGCGCCATGGTCCGCCTTTTGATTATTTTGTAAAGTTTTAGAAATTTATCAAGTCTCATATTCTTCAATAAAAAAAGGCGGGCATTAAAAACGCCTGCCTTTTTTTATTTATTTCATCCTTTATTCGTATTTTGTAAGAAGGTGGAAATTGTCCTTCTTGCGGCTGATCTTAAGAGTGTTCTTAAGCTCGGTGATGTGTTCCTGAAGTATCTCATTTTGTTTCGGGCTTATGAGTATGTCCTTGATCTCGGCTTTCTTTTCATCGAGCGACGTCGTTTTCGTGGGCTCTTTTTCGGTGACCTGGATTATGTTGAAGCCCGCGTTGGTTTTGAATACGCTGGATACTGAACCTACGGGAAGTGTGAATGCCGCATTTTCAAGTTCAGCCGTGACCTGGCCGCGGACGATGTAACCCATGTCTCCGCCCTTTGATTTTGTCGCGAGATCTTTCGAGAATTCGGAAGCCATTGCCGCGAAATCTTTTTTATTCTGGGTTATGTCGGTATGTATCTTTTCCGCTTCGGCCTGCGTTTCGACGGTTATTATTCTGGTTTTTACGCGTTCTTTGGAGACATATTCGCTTTTATGCTCTTCGTAGTATTTCTTGATTTCTTCTTCGGTTACGAGCGAGCCTCTTGTGAGTATGGTCTTTATTTTAGCTTTTACTTCGTCGAAAGGCTTGTAGCTGTTCTCGTTTTTATCAAGCACCTTAAAAACATGCGAACCGAGAGATGATTTTACAACCGCTGAAACTTCGCCTGTCGAAAGTTCGAATATCGTTTCCTCGACGACGGGATCCATAGTTCCCCATGGCATGAATATTTCGCCTTTGAGTTTTTCAGCGACCGTCTTATCTTTCGGAGCTTCGCCCTTCATGAATTCGCCGGCTTCGCCGCCGTTATCCTTTGTGGCGCCTTCGGAGTACTGTTTGGCTAAACCAGCGAAATCTTCGCCTTTTTTAGCTTTTTCAGAAGCCTCGCCAAGTTTTTTAGCTATCAGTTCTTCGGCTTTCTGTTTTTTGTATTCTTCGGTTATTACGTCTTTTACGTCCTCATATTTTTTGAAAGTAGGTTCGTTTATTTTTTCGACTTTTACAAAAGCCATTCCGAATGGAAGCTTTATAACGTCGGAAGTTTCTTTTTCATATGTGATCTTGTTGAGGGATTCAATTATTTCAGGGGTGAGCTGATCCGAGGCTTTTTCAGTGAGAGTGCCTGCGAGTTTGGACTTGTCGTAATCTTTGGGCGCTTCGCCGAGATATATTGTAAGAAGCTGGCCGCCGTCTTTGGCGCCGGGAGCGTCTGAAAATTCTTTTGATGACGTTTCGAAAGAATATCCGTTCTTGACTTTGTTTTTAAGTTCCGTCATTAACTTTTCGATCTTATTTATCATTATATCATTTTTAATTTCATCAACGACTTCATTTTTACATTCGGCGAGAGGTCTCGGAGTGGCTTCGACTCTGTTGGAAACCATTATAACGTGATATCCGAGAGATGTGCGTATAGGAGCGGAAGGAGTGTTTTCCTTGAGAGCCTGATCGAATGCGCCGCCTAATATCTGAGGCATTACCGTGCCGTTTATAGCTATCTCGCCAGTGAGTTTGTCGATGTTTTCGATAGGCGTTTTATTGTCCTGATAGACGATTCCAAGAACGCCGCCGTTGTTTTTAGAAGCGGCGTCGGATTCCTTTTTCGCTACGTCGGCGAAATTTTCGCCTTTCTTTATTCTTTCGGATATTTCTTCAGCGAGCTTTTTAGCGTTATCTTCCAGCTTTTTAGTCGTATAAGCGGTTTTAACTTCAGCTGTGACTTCTTCAAAAGCTTTTTCATAGGCTTTTTTCTGGTCCGTTACTTTGATGATGTGCCAGCCGAACTGAGTTTTTACCGGAGCCGATACTTCGTTGAGCTTAAGTTTAAAAGCTACGTCCTCGAATTCTTTTACCATTGAACCGTTATGTTTGAAATAACCCAGGTCGCCGCCCTTGTCCTTTGAAGGGCATTTCGAGTTGGCGGCGGCGAGTTCTTCGAGTTTCGCTCCGCTATCGATTTTTTTCTTTAATTCAATGGCCAGAGTTTCGCTGTCTACTAATATGTGCGAAGCCTTTACTTCGGCGGTCTCATCGTAGAAGGCGCGAAGTTCATGCTCAGACGGTTTGAGAGCGTCAACTCTGTGCTGGGCTTTCGGGTCTATGAGGATGTTTTTTATGTCCGCGTGGGCCCTTTTCTGGAATTTTACGGGGTTTTTCGCGTGGAATTCAACAGCTTCCGAGTCGGAAACTGTTATCATATCGCGCATTTCTTTGTTGTCAAAACGTTTTAATATTGTTTTAACTTCGAACGAACGGGTCGTTTTATATTTGGTTTTGTTGAAGTCGTAAAATTTCTTGAGCTCTTCTTCGGTAGGTTTTATGGATTCCTTGATCGCTGCCGAGTCTGATTTTATAAAGATATGAGCCAGCTTTACGCTTACCGGATTTTTAAACTGACCGAGGTGTTCGTTGTAGTATTTCTGAATTTCGGCGTCGCTGACCTCTTTTAAAAGCTTGTCGCGTATAGCGTCTTTTACTTCGTTGAATTCCTTAACCATGGCTGTTTCCGTGGTTCCGCCAGGAAGCTTTTTCATCTCGGTAAATTCGGCTTTATTTTTTTCATAGTATTCCTTGAGAAGGGTTTCAGCTACATCGCGTGGTTTTGAAAGCTGTTCCTTTAATTTCTTTTCCTGAATCTTGGACCTGAAATATTCTTCAAGGCGTTCGCGTGTCATTCCGCGCTGTTTCATTTGTTCGTCGAAAACCTGTCTGGACGGGAATGTAGCCGCTATTTTATTGATCTCTTCTTCGTAGTCGGCAGGTAAAATAACTATGCTTTTGGTTTTCTGTTCGACGATTTTGGCTTCTATGATTTTTTCAAGAAGATTTTCGCGCTGAGTTTTGGTTGAGTAAAATTTCTGATACTGTTCGTCCTGATTGTGAAGGATCTGAAAAAAGTCTCCAACGGTTACGTTGACGTTTTCGGAAGTCGTCGTTCCGGCGATAGACGCAAGGACCTTATTTCTGTCCTCGGCGTTTACCTGCCGTTTATTCATTTCGGCAAGTTCTTTTTCCTTGATGTCCGCTGCTTGTTTCTGATTTAAGTTGAAAGTACCCGCGAAAATGAATACCGAAAGAACGAAAGCCGCGACTACTGCCCAGATGACCACTTTGACGATAATGTTGCTCTTTGAGAAGAATATTGAACCCTTGTGCATGTTTGAATATTTCTCCCTTCGAATTTTTATTTATTTTTTTATTGCTACCTAATATAAGACGGGGTGAATATATCAAACTTTTAAAAATTTGTCAAATAAATTATAAACGTCACTTCTTATTTTTTGTTGTTTTTACCTCTAGTTTAGCTTAATTTACCTAGGATATTCCCTGAAATAAAAAAAATCGAAAAATATTCAGACGAACCTTTACAAGCGAATTTTTATTTAGTATAATCAATATGTAATAAAAAAAATTGTTTTTTTAGATTAAAGAAATATATTATTTGTAAGTTTGGGGAGGGAATATGGTTTTAAAAAGAAGATTGCTTGTTTTGTTCGTGGCTTTTTTGTTTTTATTCAATTTAACCGTGTCGTTATCAGCTCAGGTTCAGTCAGATGGTTTCACGAAGTCCCTGGATAATCTGGCGCGCGACATTTCCCAGTCCTGCCGCAATGTTCTTGAAAATTCAGATGGACGTGATTTAGAACAGCTTTCAGATGCAGCATTTTCAAAGATCGAGGAAGTAAGTTTTTCCGAGATAAAAGCGTTCATTGAAAGCGTTAATACCCCGCAACAATTAAATTACATAGTTGAAACGGTCAACTCTTTTTCCGAAACGAATAAAAAACTTCCATATGTTCTGGCGTCGGTTAAAACTTTAAAACTTTTAAACGAAAAAACCAGGTTCCTTATCGCACAGCAGCCAGATGAAACCGAACTTGTAATGGTATCTAATAAAATCGGTTCATCTTTAAAACAACTTAATTCGCAAAAAGCATCCCTTGCCAGCGAAGTTTCTTCTCAGCTTGTTTCAAAATCAGCTTCCGATTCTAATAAGGCCGTAAAATCTCAGGCGCGCTCGTCAGAAAAATTAAAACTTGGCGCCAACTATTATGCGGCGTCTGCCACGACCACGTTTGCGCTGAACGCGCCTCGCGCTACTTCCGTGAAGCTGGTTCTTTTTGATGCCGAAGCGGATAAAGCGGGAAAAGAATTTGAAATGAAAAAAACTGCTGAAGGAGTATGGTATCTCGCCTTTAACCAGAAACTGATCGGAAAATTTTACGGTTTTAAAGTTGACGGTCCTAAAGGTCCCGGCGAATTTTTCAATCCTGAAAACCTTCTTTCAGATCCCTATGCATATGCCAATGTCGGAAGTTACGGGAAAAGCATTGTTGTCGATACGACCTTTAATTGGACCGACAGCGGCTTTAAAACGCCATCTCCTGAAGATATAATAGTATATGAGATGCATATAAAAGATTATACTGCGCATTCATCCGCCGGGGTTAATGCCGCAAATAAAGGGAAATATCTCGGGCTTCTGGAAGGCGAAGATTCAGATAAGGTCCTCGGCCACTTAAAACAGCTTGGCGTTAATTCGGTAGAGCTGCTTCCGGTTCACGAATTCGATAACAAGGCTGCTCCTTCGGGCGTTAATCACTGGGGTTACATGACGACCCACTTCATGGCTCCCGAAGCATCGTATGCAACGGATTCCGACGGCAAACAGGTAAAAGAGCTTAAAAAACTTATAGACGGGTTGCACAAAAACGGTATAGCCGTTATTCTTGACGTGGTTTATAATCATACGGCCGAAGGAAACGAACAGGGGCCTTCATTCAATTTTAAGGGCATCGATAACAAGGCTTATTACAGGCTTTGCGCAGACCCCCGTTTTTACTGGAACGGCACGGGTTGCGGAAACGAGTTCAGGACTGACAGCGAACTCGGCCGCCGTTATGTTTTAGATACGCTTATGTATTGGGCCACTGAATATCACGTGGATGGGTTCAGGTTCGATCTTGCTACGATAATCGATAAAGATACGATGATGGCTATAAATAATACACTTCCTAAAAACGTCATACTCATAGCCGAACCATGGGCCGCCGATTGGAATAGAAACCAATGGAGCAAGGGCGATTTCAGAGGCACCAGGTGGGCGAAATGGAATGACGATTATAAAAATAACGTTAAAAATTTCATAACTGGAAAAGGCAACCGTGACAACATGATGACGGTCCTTTGCGGAACATGTTACTGGTGGACCGCTAAGCCGACCGAGACCGTCAATTTTATAGAATGCCATGACAATGCTACCATGATGGATTTCTGCGGCGGCAATCAGAAAATAGCTATGCTTGGCGGCATGGCGGTTTTGACGTCACAGGGCATACCGATGCTTCACGAAGGCCAGGAATTTTTGAAAACCAAGTTCGGAAATGATAACTCATACGATCAGGATAATGATACCAATTACATTAACTGGTCTTTGAAATCAAAAAACAAGGAAGCTTTCAATTTCTTCGCGGGCCTCGTTAAAATAAGGAAGAGCTTTCCGCAGTTCCATTACAATAAGCCTCTTACTGACAAAGATATAAAATTTATACTTACTCAGAATACTAACGGTATCGGATATCAGCTTTTCGGAAAGGATTCCGATGTAATCGTTCTTTTGAACGGTGATCAAAATAATTCGATATCATTTCCGCTTCCCGACGACAAAGATTGGACGATACTTTGTAACGGCACCAAAGTGGCTTTTGACGGTTCGCTTGGCACCGCTAAAGGCGATTATGGTGTTCCCGCGATAACCGGCGTGATACTTACCAGAAAAAAATAGCTGCCGATTAATTTTAACTAAAAAAAGATCATCCGGCCTTTTGCAGGTTGGATGATCTTTTTTTTAAAAATAAAATTGACAATTTAACATCAGTTAATATATAATTATACAAAATAAAAAATTTATTATAGAAAGATTGGCGATTCTAATGGTTTACAATTACGATCTGAATAAACTTGTCGAGGAGAACCAAGTCCCCGTTTCAGGCTCAAACAGGCATTTACACGTTAGTCCCGAACATCTTGAAGTTCTTTTTGGAAAAGGTTATCAGCTTCAATCGATGAAGGACCTTTCGCAGCCGGGGCAGTTCGCGGCTAAAGAATGCGTTAAAATAGTAGGGCCTAAAGGCGAGAAGGACGGGCTAAGAATACTCGGGCCTGTTCGTGGAAAAACGCAGGTAGAACTTCTGGCTTCCGACTGCTATTCGCTCGGCATCGAGATAAAGGTCAGAAATTCCGGGGATATAGCCGGCACTCCTGGCCTTGAAATCGTCGGTCCGGCCGGCCGCGTTAAAATCAACGAAGGCGCGATCGTAGCGGCGCGCCATATTCACATGCATACCTCCGAAGCAAAAAGGTTCGGATATAAAGACAAAGATAAGGTTTCCGTCCGCATAGACGGCGAACGCGGTATCACCATGCACAATGTTCTTATACGCGTGCATGACGAATACGCGCTCGATATGCATATCGACCTGGATGAAATAAACGCCGCGAATGTTAAAAACGGTACTCTCGGTCAGATAATAAGATAGTTTTTATTGAAAGGCGGTTAAAACATTGATTCTTGGAAAGATTGCCGGTACCATAGTCGCCACGAAAAAAGATGAAGGCCTTGTCGGCATGAAGCTTTTGATCGTTCAGCAATATACGGTGGAACTTAAGCCTACCGCGAATTATCTTGTCGCCGTCGACGCCGTCGGAGCCGGCGCCAATGAGTTCGTGCTGGTCGTTTCAGGATCTTCCGCGCGCGCTACCAAACGGACGGAAGGAAAGCCGGTTGACGCGGCCATAGTCGGAATTATAGATTCGCTTCATATGAAGGGCCAGGCGGAAGAACAAAAACTGCTTTAATTTGAGGTTAAGCTAATTTAAATATATCGAATGACGAATATACCATTTTTTTAATATCAGGTGAAAGCGAGGAACGATAATGTTTCCAAATGAACAGCAGATCCAGAAAATAGTCGAGGATGTCATAAAAAAAATGAATGTAGGTCCCGTAAGAGGCCATGGCGCAACCGCCGTGTCTTTGTCGCCTGCCGGCGGTATTTTTCAGAATGTCGCTGACGCGGTGCGCGCGGCTTCGCTTGCATATCGGGAATATAAGAAGGTGCCGCTCCAGAAAAGGCATGAAATAATTTCGGCGATTCGCGAAGCTGCTATAAAAAACGCTGAAATGATGGCGCGCGAGTCCGCGGAAGAGACGAAAATGGGAAGGGTCGCCGATAAGATCCAGAAGATACTGCTTT
>CAZJFS010000087.1:0-17665 GCA_964545075.1 uncultured bacterium | reverse complement strand
ATAAGTGAAAAGCTGCACCAGATAAGGCATATTGTTGATCGGGAACATGAACCCGGAAAGCGTCATGGCCGGCAGGAAGAAAAACGTCGTTATAAGCATCGCCTGCTGCTGTGTGTTGGCGAGCGTCGATATGAAAATGCCGAATCCCAAACAGCTTATTATGAATATGAGCGCGCCCGAAAATAGTAAAAGAAGACTGCCCTTGACCTTTATCTCGAACCAGAAAACCGCCACCGTCAATATCAAAAGAGCCTGAAAAAGCCCGACAAACACGAAAGGAAGCGTCTTTCCAAATATTATCTCGATCGGCTTCACCGGCGTGACCATCAGCTGCTCCATCGTCCCGATCTCTTTTTCGCGCACTATCGCCATCGACGTGAGCATGAGCGTTATAAGCATTATGATCGTTCCCATAAGCCCCGGCACGAAATAGTTCCTCGATTCCAACGTCTCGTTGAACCATGTCCTCGGCTCCATCGCTATCGCGCCGATCTTGACCGGCGGCGCCCCCGACTGCGACCGCTTTATGTTGAGCCTGGCTATCCGGTCCCTCTGAATGTTGCGGGCGTAACTCATGGCTATCACGTTGGTGTAATTTATTACCATCGTCGCCGTGTTCGAATCGGTCCCGTCGTGAATGACCTGGACCATCGCCGTCTTCCCGTTCTCTATGTTCCTCATGAAGTCGCGCTCGATAACCACCGCGCAGATGACCTTCCCCGCGTCCATCGCCGGCGCGACCTCCTCCGCGTTGGTGAAATGCTCCGTTATCACGAAATATTTGTTCGACGCCAGATGCGATACGAATTCACGCGAATAGACCGAATCGTCGCAGTCCACGACCGCCGTCCTTATGTTCTGAACGTCCATGTTCACCGCGTATCCGAAGATCACCAGCTGTATGATCGGCGGCCCGATCAATAAAGCCCGCAGCTTCGCGTCGCGCAATATCTGAAATATTTCCTTTTTTAGTATCTGCCATATCTTGTATATCGAAAACATATCTATTCCAGCCTCTTCTTGAATTTCAAATTGGCCAGCGCGAACAGCGCCACGCAATATACGGCCAGAAGCGCCATGTCATACCAGAGCATCCTGACCCCGACCCCCTTGAGAAAAATGCCCTTGACGATCTTCACGTAGTACGTCGCCGGAAAAAGCTTTGTCAAAAATTGAAGCGGCATCGGCATATTCTCGATGGCGAACGCGAACCCCGACAGCAGAAACGCCGGCAAAAACGCCAGCAGCATGGACATCTGGTTCGCCACCAGCTGCGTCTTTCCAATTATGGATATCAAAAGCCCCATCGACATCGCTCCTATCAGAAACATCGTCGATACCGCGAAAAACGTCAAAAACGAACCGTTGAACGGTACCCCGAACACAAATATCCCCATCGCCAGCGATACGTCCACGTCGATATACCCAAGTATCACGTACGGAATGAGCTTCCCGAGTATCAGCTCGTGGCTTCTAACCGGCGTCGATATGAGCTGCTCCATCGTCCCGCGCTCCCATTCCCGCGCGATCGTAAGCGCCGTCAGCATCGCCGAAATGACCGCCATTATGACCGCGATAAGCCCCGGCACGATATAATTCTTGCTCTCCAGCTCCGGGTTGAACCACACCCTCTGCCGCACCTCTATCGGCGATTCGACCTTTTTCACGCCGAGATTTATCATCTTGTCCCGCAAAAGCTCGCTGGAAAACATCGATATCATGTTGTTGAGATACCCCAGGCCTATGGACGCCCTGTTAGAATCCGACCCGTCCACTATCACGCCGATCACCGGCGATCCGTCCCTTGAAATGTCGCGGTCGAAGGACTCGGGAATGATTATGCCGATGGCCGCCCGCCCGAACATGACGTGCCGCTCGAGCTCCTTCATGCCCGCCGGATGGTCCACTACCTTGAAAAACCTGCTTTCCGATATGCGCGAAACGAGCTCCCGGCTCTTGGGCGAATTGTCGAAATCGCATATCACCGTCTCGATGTTGTCCACGTCGAAGTTGAGCGCCCACCCGAACAGCACTAAAAGCATTATCGGTATCAGAAGCGACGCCACCAGGCTTCGAACGTCCCTGATTATATGCAAAAATTCCTTTCTCGTTATCGCAAAAAGCCTTCTCATGTTCATTTTATATCCACCCTCGCCGCCGCGTCAGCCTCCGATATGGCCAGCACGAATATGTCCTCCAGCGACGGGAGCGCTTTTTCTACGGCCGTGATCCGTATTCCGCTCTTAGCCGAAAGCCCGGCCGCCGCCGTCTTAACGGATTCAATGCCGCCTAATGTTACGACGTGTATCGAATCGCCGAAAAGATTCACTTCATCGAATTTCTTGAGGCCGTCGAGCGCCGCGTACATTTCAGCGGGCGCGTCGCAGTCTATTTTATATATGCTCCGCGCGAGCTTGGAAGTCTTAAGCTCCAGCGGCGTACCCTGCACCACTATTTTTCCCTTATATATCAGCACCAGATGGTCGCAGTACTCGGCTTCCTCCATGTAATGCGTCGTGACGAACACGGTTATCCCGGCCCGCGCGAAATCGTGTATGACGTTCCAGAAGTTGCGGCGCGAGATCGGATCGACGCCCGACGTCGGCTCGTCCAGAAATAAAAATTCCGGCTCGTGAAGTATGGCGCATCCGAGCGCCAGCCGCTGTTTTATGCCTCCCGGCAGCGTGCCGGTCATAACGTCGCGCCGCTCCTTCAAACCCGCCAGTTCCAGTGCCGTTTCGACCCTCCCGTCGAGCGCTCCGCCATATATGCCATAAAGAGTACCGAAAAATCTGATGTTTTCAACGACCGTCAGGTCGTCGTAAAGCGAAAATTTCTGCGACATGTATCCGATGCGCTGCCTTATCGCCTCGGACTCCTTCATAATGTCGAGCCCGCCGATGCGGCCGCTGCCCGCGCTCGGCGTGAGAAGGCCGCAGAGCATCTTTATCGTCGTCGATTTCCCGGCGCCGTTCGGCCCCAAAAATCCGAATATACTGCCCTTTTTCACGCTGAAAGAAATGCCGTCCACCGCGTGAAAAGCGCCAAAAATCTTGTATAAATCCGTAACCGATACAGCTATGTCCTTTTCCATCTCTTACCTCTGCCTTTATTCTTACCCCTTGCAATCATACCCCGACTTATTCCCGACTTTCATTTCCCAACTTACATCTTCCATATAATTTAAAACCCGTTCCCTTCGCCTCGCTTTCCCCTAACTCCCTATCTGCTCGATAAATATATCTTCCAGGTTCGCGGTTATACTTTCAAATTTTCCGACCTCGAGCCCTTTCGCCTTTAAACTACCTGTAATCGCCGTTCTGAGAACCTCTTCGGGAGCTCCCCGCAGCGTAAAGATATGAACGGCCGAACCCATTATATATGAGGAAACCACGCCTTCGACGCTTTTTAATATCTCCACGGCCGCGAATTTATCGCTCGTTTCAAGCTTCCACATCTTTTTCGCCGAATCGCTTTTCAGCTTCTTCGGCGTGCCTACAGCGGTTATCTTTCCGTTATTTAAAAACGCTATCCTGTTGCAGCGCTCCGCCTCGTCGAGATAGGTCGTCGATACGAATATCGTAACGCCAGTAGCGAGCATGTTTTGAAGTATCTTCCAGAACTCGCGGCGCGAGACAGGATCGACGCCGTTCGTCGGCTCGTCGAGCAATAGAAGGACCGGAGTGTGGATCAGCGCGCAGGTTAAAGCCAGCTTCTGCTTCATGCCGCCCGAAAGTTTTCCCGCAAAACGCCTTTTAAAAGGAGCCATCCTGCAAAAATTCAAAAGCTCGTCGATACGCCCGTCCAACTCGGGACCGCGCTTCATGTTGTATAAATCGGAATAAAAATAAATGTTCTCGGCCACCGACAGATCTTCGTAAAGCCCGAACCGCTGCGGCATATAAGCGATATGATCGCACAGGTCGCCCGGGCCGCCGGCAAGATCGCGCGAAAGGACCTTCACCGATCCCGCTTCGTACGGCATCAACCCGGCTATTATCCTCATCATCGTCGTCTTCCCGGCTCCGTCCGGGCCGAGTATGCCGAATATCTCGCCGCGCTTTACGGAAAGCGTCGCCCCGTCCAGCGCGCGCGTCTTTCCGAACGACTTCGAAAGCCCTTCGACGCTTATCGCAATATCCGAATTTTCCGTCGCATTATTTTTCATATTATCCCTCATAGTCTCTCATTATCTTTCATCATCACTCAAAAGCCCTATAAATTCAGTAAAGCCGCGCCCGAGTCAACAACTATTCTAATTTCATTACCGTCTCGCTCAGTTCTCAGCCCAGGCTTTGATCTTCGCGTCCACCGGCATCCCGAGCTTCAATTCGCCCGCCGCGTTATCGACGTTTATTTTCACGCGATATACGAGTTTCACGCGTTCACGCTTGGTCTGCACATTTTTTGGCGTGAATTCAGCTTCCGGCGATATATACGCGACATAACCGGCGTATTTTTTATTCGGAAAACTGTCCGACACTACCTCGACCTTATGCCCGATCTTGACCTTTCCCAGGTCCTCTTCGGGAATATAGCCGCGCACCCACGCGTCCTTCATGTTCGCCAGAACTCCGACCGGCGAAGCCGTCCCGACGACCTCCGACGTTTCGCTGAATTTTTCGAGTATCACGCCGTCCTCCGGCGCCGAAAGCGTCGAGTCGGCGATCTTTATGTTCAGCGTTTCAATGTCCGATTTTTTGACTTCGATGTCTTTTTTTACCGATTCCAGTTCGCTCAGCGTCTTTTTGATCTGAAATTCGATCGCCTCCGCCCCGAGCACCTGCGCCTTCGCCTGCTCCACTCCGGCTTTCAACTGCTCTATGGTTTCGCGCCTCGCGCCTTCCTTCAAAAGATCGTATTGCTCGCGCGCCGCCGCGAGAAGCTGTCCGGCCGCCAGATACTGGGTGCGCACGCTTTCCAGCGCCTGCTTAGACGTCGAGCCGCTTTTATTGAGTTCGACATAGCGCTTATAGTCAGACTCCAGCCTTTCATATTCAACCTGGCTTTTGGCAAGCGACGCCTTCGCCTGTTCGATCTGCTGAAGCCTGTTTCCGGCGACCGCCTCTTCGAGCCTGGATTTAGCCGCGGCGAGAAGCGCGTTAGCCGCCATTATCTGGCTCCGCATGCTGGCCTTTTGAAATTCGATCCCCGCCTCGATCTGGGGCACGAGCGAGTTTGAATAAGCCAGAGCGTTCTCCATGCGGACCTTTTGCGAGGCAAGTTCCAGGATGTCCAGCCGCGCCAGAATGTCGCCCTTTTTCACTTTTACGCCTTCGTCAAAAGCAAGTTCCGTTATCTTGCCAGCGTTTTTAAATGAAAGATTGATCTTTTTAAACTCTATAACGCCCGAGATGTCGATAGCATCGTTAGACGCCATCAATCTGTTCATCGCGAGAGGCGTTCCATCCGCCCCGCGCCCGCCTTCTCCGCCCTCGCGAATATCGGCATACATGAATGCCGCCGCGAACGCTCCGCAAAATGCCATGATCATTAAAGATTTTTTGTTAAAATTCATCTTTTCTTCGCCTCCGTTTCTATTCCCTTCAAATACACTTCCACGAGCGTTTCAGCCACCACGCCCTCGTCAAAGCGCTCGTATTCCTTTCCGTATAACATTTCATTGAACATGTTATATGAAAACAGCAGCCCCAGAAAAAGCCTCGCGATTATCTTTGAATCAAGCTTTTTTACTTTTCCGGCCGCTATTTCGCGCTCGAGCAATTTCGATATGACGTCTATAACTTTCATCGGTATGTTCTCAAACATCATTTTTGCCTGTTCCTTGTTAATGAGCGCTTCCGCTAACATTACCCGCATCACGCTGCTTCTTTCCCGAAATATCTTGAAAAAGCATTCAGTTATATACTTAAGCTTTTCGTTCAACGGTTTCAAGAATATATCGGCCGGTATGTTCTCAAGCACCGGAAGTATCGTGTACCGCTTCGCTATTTCCTTGAATATCGCCTCTTTCGACTCGAAATGACGATAAAGCGTGACTTCGCTCACTCCGGCCGCCGCCGCGAGTTCCCTGGTCGTCGCTCCCTTAAAGCCGCTTTTTGCGAACGTCTCCAGCGCCTTTTCAAGTATGCGCTCGTGAGTGCCCTCAAAACCGCTCTTCTTCGGTTCGCTAACATTTTCATTTACGGTTTCTTTTTTTGATTTTGCCTTCATTCGCTTCACCTTCGCTTGCATTCACCTTCATTTGCATTCATCCGTATTATTTTTAATTCATCCGCGCCGCCGGTTTTAATCTTCAATATTTCATATCGGCACTTTTTTAAAGTAAGTAAGTAATTACTTACTTACATACTTTTATTTTATAACATATTTTAAAAGATGTCAAGCGTATTCGGAAAAACTTCGCGGACCCGCGGCCATGCCGGCGGCGCACATAAAAAAAGGGCTTTATAAAAAGCCCTGAAAAGATTAAAGATTATTGTATTTAAGATTTTATATCCCAATATTTTAGTTAGTATCGGAAGCCCATAAAATTTCGCACACGCCGTACTTCGTCGGATCGGCGACCGAAACCGCCTTGACGAAAACCTGGACCGACGGCTTGGTCATAGGCTTGGTATAAGTGCCGTTGGATGAAACATACCCGACCGACATGGGATTGCCGGATTCGACGTCGTTCACGTACCAGCGCAGCTGCTTGTTAGTATGCCCCGAAACCTTCGAAGGCATAACGTAAGTCTGGTCGAATCTGGTGAGCGTCACCGCCGAGTTCCCGTTATTTAAAATAACCGTGACGGGCGTGAGCGTAACGACGGCCGAAGCCGTCTTAGTGACGTTTTCAACCGACTGCGCCGTTATCGTAACCATCTTCTGGTTATCGATAATGTCGGGCGCGGTATAAGTTCCCGCGGGGCCTATGTAGCCGGAACTGCCGCCCGTCGTATCGACGACGTTGCCGTCGATCTTGAAAACAACGCTTTTATCGACGAAATTCGTCATGCTGACGGTAAATTGAACGCTCTCGCCCCGTCCAAGCGAAGCGGTAGTCGGATACATAAGAAACACCTGCGGGAGCGGGTCGAACACGTCGAATTTCTTCCCGGAAAAGGCCGTGGTAAAACTTATCTCGTTGTTGATGACCTTTGAATACGTCTGCGCGACGCTGGAACCGTATAAATCGGGCTCCGTCGTAAATTTGCTCGCCAGAACCGACTTAACCTTGTTTATTATGGAAACCAGGTCCACTCGGTTATCGCTCGAAAGGACTATGTCTTCATATTTTTTGCGACCCTCGGTCACCTGCGTTTCAATGACCTTCGCCGTTATCACCGCGTATTCGTCGAACGCCGGAAGCGTTATCGTGCCCGTCGCGGCGGGATCTATATAGCCCGCGTAAATATCGTTTTTCGTAAGGCCGAACCGCAGCGTTATCTTTTTACCTTTGTAGCCGCCGTAAAAAGTGTATTTTCCGTCGGTTACGGTGCTGGATGTGGCCGGCGTCCCGTCGAGAAACAGGAACACCTGATCGCCATTAGAGGCGATGGCGCGTAACGTTTCATCCGGCGCGGCGAGAAGCCCGGGGGCCGAAGACGCTATCGAGCCGGTTATCGTTATCATGGCGTTCGGGTCGTCGGATTCGCCGGTCCCTCCGCCGCAACCGCCGCAGGATAATAGCGCTATAAAAACTGGAATAAGACATATCAGAAATTTGAAGCGGCCCGAAAAGCCGTCCGGATAAATAACGCGTCGCATATCAATCGTTCACCCTTCAATATTTGATTTCGCTTCCGCCGCATCCGCGAGGGTTCACGCAAAAAATTTTTTAAGTATCTCCCTGTAAGCCGTTTCAGCCTTTTCACGCTCGCCTGCGAGCATGTGTTCGAGTATCGCCGATCCTACCATTTCCTCGAATATGGCCTTGCGCACTTCTATTTCGCCTACCGTCCCCTTTATTTCAAGGCGTTTTTCGGCGAGAAAATCGATGTATCCCTCATAGTTTTTCGGGATCATCTTTTCGATGTCCTTTTTGATCTTTTTCGCCAGCGACGGCGCGGCGCCGGAAGTGGATATCGCCACGCAGAGCGGGCCGCGCCTGATGACGGCCGGCACTATGAAATTGCAGATTTCCGGCGCGTCCACGATATTGACGAGGCTTCCGTTGTCCTCGGCGATCTTGTAAACAAGTTCGTTCAGCTCGCGGTCGTCCGTCGCGCAGTAAACAAGGAACGCCCCGTCGAGATCTTCCGGGCGAAACTCGCGCTGATGGCCTTCGATCTTATTGTCGAATATAAGTTTTTCAACGGCCGGCGTGAATTTCCGGGATACCGCCAGAACGCGCGCGCCGCATTCCAGAAGCGAGATTATTTTCCGTTCGCCCGTGGAACCGCAGCCGACTACGACGCATTTTTTCTCGGTTATATTTATGTTTATTGGATAATATTTTTCCGTCATTTATAACCTTTCACTGTAATTTAAAGCCGGAAACAAAGCCGCCGGCTAAAAAAGGGACGGCAGCCCAAAAAGCCCGCCGCCCCTTTTGATTCGTTTAACGCCTGATATCGTTATATCTTAGTATCCAAAACCAAGCGCCGCAAGTCTTTCACGTGCGCTCTGAGCGAAAGGGGTATAAGGATAGGAAGCCGCCAGTTGCCTGTATGCTCCCGCTGCTTCGCGGTTTTTGTAGGCTTTTTCATACGCCTGGCCGGCTCTGTAGAGTGCCTCGGCGGCTCTCTGGTGAGCCGGATATTCGCGGACTACGCCCTGATACCATTTTGCCGCGTCAGGATATTTGAAGGCGGCTTCGCATACTTCGCCCGTAGCGAAGAACCAGTTTATTCTGTTAGCCGAATATTTATAGTCATTTATCATTATCTGAAGGGTTTTTATAGCGCCGCTATAATTGTAAGTGTTTTTGTGGCTCATGGCGATATAATACATAGCGCCTTCGCGGTAAGTGGAATTGGGATAATTGTCGGCGAGTTTTTTGAAATATTTTATAGCGAGGCCGAAGTTGCCGCTCGTGAAATAGCCGTAAGCCGCGTTATATAACGTGACGTCAGTTTCGTACTGGGGCGCCGGAGGATACTGCGGATACGTGGGCTGCTGTGGATATGTAGGAGTCTGAGGGTAAGTAGGGGTTTGCGGATAAGTAGGATTCTGAGGGTATGCGGGCGAAGGCGGAACCTGGTTCTGGAAACCGCAATAAGGGCAGCGATAGCTTCCGCTTGAATATGGGCCGTTATCGCCCGGCTGATTGTATGTCCTCTGGCAATTAGCGCACTGATGCATATGGCCAGGATGAGTCGGATCATAATGTTTTGAAGTGTTTTCTGGCAGGTCGATCTTGAGGTCGGCGGCTTGCGCGAAACTTGTCAAAGCGATCAAAGCGATGAATACGATAGCGATCGAAACAATTCCATTCCATTTTCTTGACATTAATATCACTCCTTTAATTTTTCTGGTACATTAATTATACTAAAAATTAAAATTAAAATCAACTAATGCCGTCACGTTCCCGAAAAAATAAATTTGTTATTCGTAAATGCCAGCCGCACCTAAAAAAAGGCCGTCTCAAAACATAACTTTTGAAACGGCCTTTTTTATGGATATTTTATTTTACGGTATTAATAACCTATCGTCTGAAGCCTCTGATAAGCCATCGAAGCGTACGGCGAATAAGCATATTCGGCGGTCACTCTGCGATAAGCGTTCGAAGCGTCCATTCTGTATCCGGCTTTTTCATATTCCTGGCCGGAAGCGTACAGACATTCGGCGGCGCGCTGGTGAGCAGGATATTCTCTGACGAAATTCTGGTACCATCTGGCCGCTTCCATGTAATTTGAAGCCGCGTCATATACCAGCGAAATTTCGAGGAACCAATCCGGACGGGTTCTGGAAGTTCTCAGTTTGTTGATCATCTGCTGGAACCATCTGGCCGATTCGTTATAGTTACGCATGTTTTTATAGCAGAGCGCGATATAATACATCGAGCCTTCATAGTAGCGCGACGATGAATAGCCGTTTACGACTCTCTTGAAATATTCGGCGGCCAGAGCATAATTGCCCTGATTGTAATAGCTGAAGCCCGCCTCGTAAATAGATACGTCCGTATCGGAATACTGGGGAGCCGGCGGATATGAAGGGGTCTGAGGATACGTGGGCGTCTGCGGGTATTGAGGATAGTTAGGCTGCTGTTGAGGATAATTTGTATGCTGAGGGTATGTCTGCGTCTGGCCGGGATAAGTTCCGGCTGAACCGGGATAGTTGTCGCCAGGCTGGTTGTAGGTCGTGCCGTTCGGATTCTGATGAACATGGCCGGGATGGGACGGGTCCCAATGCTTCGTTACGTTTCCGTCGAGGTTTTTAGCGATATCGCCGCCGGATACCGTTGCGTTATTTTCAACGGCCTTGTTTTCAACCGATTCGTTTATCGCCTGTTTATTTAAAAGATAAGCGATGCAGTTTTTCGTGAGCTGAATATGCGTGCATTCTTTTCGGTTGTAACCGTCATAGAGTTTTTTGCCGGGAGCGCCCGTGCCGTCGTCGAATATCGAACTGTCGCCGAAAGCCACTACGCGGCCTTTATAGCCGGCGGGAGCGGAATAGCCCATTAAAAATTTTCCCGCCTGTTTTTTGGAGGGGATCAGGCTTTTGGATTCCGGCGACACTGCCGTAACCGTTGTGCCGGCCCATGTTCCGATAGCTTTTACTCCGGTTAAAAACGCGGGATCTTCCGAAGGCGTAACCGGTATCGGAAATTCATTTATGCTGTTGGTGTCGTATTGAAGACCCATTTTAGGGAGTATCTGGTTTAAAACGCCGAGAGCGTCGATGCCGTCGTTGTTACGGTCCGCGCCTTTGTGGTCGGCTATCGCGAAAAGTCCGCCGCCGCGTTTTACGAATTCGTCTATGGCCGTTTTTTCATCTTTGGTCAAAACCGAATTAGGCTCGGAAAGAACGAGAACCGATGCGTTTTTCAATATATCAGCCGTGATGCCTTTTTTAGCTGAAACGACATTGAGGCCGAATGATTTAAATGTGTTCGCGAAATCTGAAAAACCGCCGTTAGCGGTCCAATCCGCGTTTCCTGCCGTCTGAGCATGGCATTCATCAAAAACAACGTCCGCGCAATAAGCGGGAGATAACGAACCGAAAATGCCGATAGCTGAGAACAATGCGGCCGATACGAGACTGCTGGATACTTTAGCCCATAATCTGGAAATCTTCATACTAACATCTCCTTAACCCTTTTTTGAAATGAACTCGTTACTGTATACTTTACAACCCTTGAAATCCGGTCCAATCCCGGCCGATCTCGATATCATGAAAGCTCCGGCCGCATCCGCGAACCGTCGCCGATATCCGTCCGCCATAAATTTTACGGAACTTTCCAAAAAGCTCAAAAGCCGGCATCCAACCGGCGGCACTTGATACGTGGAATATTGTCAATTTATTTAATTCCATATAATTATACTAAATATGATGCCCTAAATCAAGTAAAAAAAATTTTTAAAAGCAATATTTGTCAAGAATTTTAAATTCATTCATGCTATAATCAAAAATGTAAAGCGATACGCCGTGGAGTTGATCCAAATGATAAATTACGTAAAACAGATCCAGTTATCGATAGACGATATCGAATCGAAGCTCGATGAGGAACTCGATCTCGACGCCATCGCCGCCTCCGCAAATTTCTCGAAGTTTCATTACCACAGGATATTTCACGCCATGGTCGGCGAACCGGTGATGGAATACGTCAGAAAGAGAAGGCTTATAAAAGCCGCGCGCGAACTGATGCGCACCGATAAAAAAGTCATCGACATAGCTTTATCCAGCGGATTCAATTCACACGAAACGTTTTCAAGAGCGTTCAAAAAGTTTTTCGGCATCGCCCCCATGCGTTGCCGGAAAAACAAGATCAGCCTCGACGACCTTGAAAACAGCGCCGCTATAAAAAATTTAAAGGGAGGAATTATAATGCAGCCAAAATTTTTGAAAAAAGACGGATTTATGGTGGTGGGCCTTGAATGCGTCACCACCGTGAAGGAAAACAAGGAAAACAAGATCATCCCCAAACTCTGGGATAAATTCCTGCCGCGCATGGCCGAGATCAAGAACCACTCCGACTGCCCTGTCTGCTACGGCGTTTGCTCGTGCGACAATCCCGGCGACGCTTTTTCATATATAAGCGGCATCGAAGTGAAATCGCTCGACGCCATCCCGAAGGGAATGGCCGGCCGCAAGGTCGCGCCTTCAAAATACGCCGTTTTCACGCATCACGGCCCTACGAACCGCATTTACGAAACTCTCGATTATATTTACGGCACATGGCTTCCGGCATCCGGCTGCGAACTCAATAAGCTCTCATGCGATTTCGAATTATACGACGAAAGGTTCAACGGCGGCGAAAATTCAGAATTCGATATATATATCCCCATTAAATAGTCGGTTTTCAACGCAATGCAGTTAATAATTAACGTCACTAATTAATTATTAACTGCAAATCATCTAATTTTAACGCCACTAATTAATTATTAACTGCAAACATCTAATTTTAACGCCACTAATTAATTATTAACTGCAAACACCTAATTTTAACGCCACTAATTAATTACTAACTACAAACATCTAATTTTAACGTCACTAACAAGGAATACCGCACTTCACATGGATTGTACTTTCCGGGTTATATCCCACGCAATGATACCTTGATTTACCTTGATTTACCTTGATTTACCTTGATTTACCTTGATTTACCTTGTCATAACTTAATTTTCAATCCCTGCAATCACAAACCAAATCCGACATGACTTAGCCGGGCATATCTTCAACAGCTTACAATCTTTAAAATCAAAAAAAATCCCCATTACAAGTTATCATTTAAGGCGCTTTCGCGAAATATCGTATAAAGGACTTTTTTTAACGGTAAAATGCCGCTTTTCAACGTTCAAAATATATCATATAAGGTATGACCTATCGTCGATGAAACACCCCGCCACACGCATCCTTTCAACCCGCAAAAACTCTCCAGCCGCAATGGTTTAACGACGCCAAAAAGTGCCAGCGCGCCCAACCCGAGACCCTGAAAAACCTTCCATCACAACAATTTTCAGCAGCATTCAAAAGCCCCGCCGCACGCTCCACTTCGATCATTGAAACCCCTTTCATGACGAGCTTTTTCGATTATATCATATAAGGTATAAAAACTCGACGGAAAAATGCCGCTTTTCAGCCCAAAATAACACCATATACGGAATAGCCTTAAAACAATTACCAAATAACCTTTCGCAAAAATTTTCCCGCCGCCACGCCCTATATCCAAATTTCAATTAAAATAAATTTGAAGCTTTTTCCCGAATACATCTGCGATTTTTAACAAAAGATCTATCCCAACATTCTGCCGACCTTTTTCTATACGCGCGACTGCACTTTGCGAAGTGCCTATTTTCGCCGCGAACTCCTTTTGCGTCAAACCCGCCTCATCCCTGACCGACTTAACTTCAAAGGCAACCGGCATTCTCAGATATTCATCATCGCCCGGATAAACATCAGACAAATAATTTGTTCTTCTATTTTTCATAATAGACCACTCCAGCTTCATAAATACCATTAAAAACATATTATCAAATATAACTCGTCAACTTCACCAACACTTACAACACCCAGGGTTCCAACGCCGCAAAAAACGCGCGTATAAACCGCTAGTGAAAACCTTTCAACAACAATGTTTTCCAATTATATCATATAAGGTATAAAAGCTCGACAAAAAATGCCGCTTTTTATGCAAAAACGGCCCCGTCAAATGAAGGCGGAGCCGTTTTTTATTAACCTTTCGTTTCGATCACAAAACAATAGAACAAGCATACCGTTCCGGATCTCTCACGCGTTATTTTATTGAGTTTAAAAGTTCAAGCGCCTGAGGATTATTCATAGCTTCATCCTTGAGCCTTTTTTTCAAGCTGTCTTTCGTGAATTTAAGGAAATCTGACTGTTTGAAAGCGCCGGCGGCCGATTTTTCAGCAAATGTCCTTATTTTTTCAAGGTTGAGATCTTTTATGTCTTCGCTCGTAAGATCGATCGCGGTATTCTGATTAGCGAGCTCGGCAGCCGCCTGTACGAGGCCTTCTTTCGCTTCGGCCGATATTTCCATGCCGGTCGCGAACTGTTTTTTAGCGGACTTAGCCGTCTTAGCGGTTTTCGCCGAGGCGACGTCGTCTAAGAGAGGCTGTTCAAAAGCTCTGTTATAAGGAGGATAGTTGGGATTCTGGTTCGGATACGGATTCGGAGCGACCTGAGAATACATAGCTTCGATGGCGCGCTTCGTATTCTGGTAGTATGCGATATTAGCCGCTTCAGCCAGTTCGCTTATGCTTCTTAAATAGCGGGCGCCCGAAAGCAGTATTCTGTCGGCGAGTTCATAATTGCCGGCTTTGTTCCAGTAAAATTTAAGGTCGGCGACCGACGGCGGATCCATGAGTCTTCCGTATGAAGCGTCGACGAAATTGAGAAGGTTCGTGTACGTGTTTTTATAATAGAAAGCGACGGATATTCTGAGCATGGCTTTTACCGAGCCGAAGTGCTTAGCCGCGGCAAGAGCGAGAGCGTCAGCCGTTTCATAATTTCCGGCTTTGTTCCAGTACATTATAACTTCTTCCGGCGTGAGATCGCAGGCCACGTTCGGACGGTTGAACTGGCTGAGTATCGAGTTCACGCTGTCCTTGTAGTATGCCGTGACGGCGAGCCTGCAAAGGCCCGACATCGAATATACGTTATTCGCGCCGGCCACTATTATATTGTCGGCCGAACGATAGTCGGAAGCGCGTTTCCACAGTTGTATAAGGTTGTCCACGTTCTCGCCGTAGTTAGGCGACGGCGGGTATGGATTCGGCGTCGGGGTCGGCGGATATGGGTTTGGCGTTGGCGGCTGAGGCGGATTGTAAGGGTTCGGCGTTGGCGGATACGGCGTCGGATTTACCGGCGATGGCGGAACCTGGTTGGCGAATCCGCAATACGGGCAGACATTGCTGCCCTGTGAATATTGGCCGTTGTCCCCGGCCTGGTTGTAAGTTTTTTTGCAGTTCGCGCACTGGTGCGAATGTCCCATATGAGCGGGATCGAAGTGTTTGGAAACGTTCGTCTGGTCGATGTTTATGGACAATTTCGACTTGACGTCGTCAGCGGCGTTTGAAGCCGAGGTAAATGAAACCGCGAGAGCGGCTCCGGCGACTACCGCCATGGTTTTTTTCAATAAGTTGTTCAAGATCTTGCCCCCTTATTTTTTTATTTGTGGTTTTATTACATTATTTTAACTTTGCTTTTCAAGTTCTTCATCAAACTTGAACCCATTCTCTTTACCCGTCTTACCCGCCGACTCTCCTTTTGAAAGACTGGCGCGGTGGCCGCGCATAGATTACCTGTTCTTAGCGGCGGCTTCGAGAGCCAGTTTATATATTTCGAGAGCTGCCGTGTACTTGCTGTAAACGGGACCCGCGGTCGGCATTCCGGCGGCGACGAATTCCTGATAAGCCTGATTCATGCGATCGTACGCCGCTTTAACGGCCGGATCGTTAGCCGCTGACGCCTGAGCGGCGGCGGGGGTAGGAGTAGCCGTTGTTGTTTCAGCCTCGACCGCTTCGGGCGCTCTTGAGGCCGTTGATGACGCCGCCGCAGTAGTAGCGGCGGGTTTCGCGGTCACGACAGGTTTCGGGGTAACGGGCGACGGAACAGCCTTGGGAAGCTGCGATTTCGCGAGGGGCGCGTATGAGCTGGTAACAGGTATCACGACTTTTTTCTCTTTGTAAACGTCTTTGTATTCGATGTGAGCGGGTTCAAAAACCTGTTCGTAATGAGCGTCAACGACTACGCTCTGATAATATCCGTCTTTCCATACTTTTTCATAGTGGCCGGGAAGCTGTTCGGTCCTGTAGTAACCGTCGACGTAGGTCTGTTTATTTTCATAGTGACTGCCCGTTTTTACTTTTCTGTAGTAGCCGCTTACGTGCGTTCCGTCCTGTTTGTAGTAAGGATCCACCCATACTTCTTTGTAATCGTCAACGAGGACCTGCTGCGTTTTATAATAACCTTCAACGTAAACCTGTTTCGTGCCGCCTTCTTTATATACATCCTCGTATTTTCCGTCAACGTAAACCTGTTTCGTCGTAGCGGGGATCCAGCGCTGAACGTAACCCGCGGGAACCTGGATCTCTTCCTTTACGTAGTAACTCTGGGTTATTTCGCGGGAAGTTCTTGCCGCTTTTTCGAACATTGCTTTAGCGGCGGGATCTTTAGGCCTGAGTTTTTTATGGTAAGGCCGGTCTTATAATACGCTTCGGCGAGTTTAGCCGCATCGGCCTTTGCCGTTTCAGGGTTCGAATAAACTTTTCCGATGCGGCCCTGGTAATCTACGGCCGCTTTATTGTAAAAATCATAAGCTTTTGTATAAGCGCCCTTTGAAAAGTTCTTGTCGCCCTTTTCGAGGTTCGTTCCGAAAAGCTGGGCGAAACTCACCGAGTAAAAAGAGGCTACCAGTAAGAAAGACAATACTAAAACAGCGAGTCTGAGATAAGATGATCTTTTAAAATTCACAAATTTCTCCTTAACTTCGTTTATAAAAAAATTATTTTCTAAACAACCGTTTCAGCATATATTTTCAAGCGTTATCCCGTAATTCATGTCCGTTTTTTGTCAATGTAAATAAATTATACAACCCCGAATATCTCCTGTCAAGACTTGTCACCATAAAAAAAGAAAAATGGCGGCGCTTTATCCGCGCGTCAGGGCAAAAGCCGACCGTTTGAACGGCGCAACCGTCAGGATAATTTCATAATTGCATATCGTAAAATAAAGCCGGATCGAAAGTAGGACTCGAACCTACAACCATTAAGTCAACATATAAGTCAACATAAGGTATAATTTCATTTTTTCAACTTTTTAATGGCGGTTTTTTTGACTTTTCCTGTTCGATATGCTATAATTATCAGCTAAATAAAAAACGCGGATTCAGAGTATGAAGTCAAAAACACCTAATATAAAATTCAAAAGGAGTTAAAAATGAGCACAGCTATGGCAAAATCAACGAAAAAAACACCGGCCCCGAAAATGGAAGTCCTTCCCTACAAAGTTAAAGACCTCGGTCTCGCCGAATGGGGCAGAAAAGAAATGCAGATAGCCGAAAAAGAAATGCCCGGCCTTATGTCGCTCCGCGAAAAATACGCCAAGATCCAGCCTTTGAAAGGCGCCCGCATAGCCGGCTGCATCCACATGACGATACAGACCGCCGTTCTTATCGAAACGCTTATAAAACTCGGCGCAGAAGTCAGATGGTCGTCATGCAACATCTACTCGACCCAGGACCACGCCGCCGCCGCTATCGCTAAAGCCGGCATCCCCGTATTCGCATGGAAAGGCGAATCCCTCGAAGAATACGACTGGTGCATCGAACAGACGCTCCATTTCGCGGGCGGAAAAGGCCCGAACATGCTCCTCGACGACGGCGGAGACCTCACCGTTATCGTTCACCAGAAATATCCCGAAATGTTAAAAGACATATACGGCCTCTCGGAAGAGACCACGACCGGCGTTCACAGGCTCTACCAGATGCACGAACGCGGCGAATTGAAGATCCCAGCCATAAACGTAAACGACTCGGTAACCAAATCGAAATTCGACAATCTTTACGGCTGCCGCGAATCGCTCGCCGACGGCC
>CAZJFS010000086.1:0-17733 GCA_964545075.1 uncultured bacterium | reverse complement strand
TGTCGCCGCGCCTTCTTTATGCCATAACTTGCTTTCGGAACAATATTGTAAATTTAAATTTTCGCGGGCCATTCTACACCAATTTAATTCTTCCCAGAATAAAAAATTCAGCTCATCCATCAGGCCGGCATCATTCAAAAATCTTTTGGAAACAAACATCGAAGCACCCATTACAAAATCTGGATTTATTTCATTATTGTCATATTGTTTTTCATCTTTTTCGTTCATACCGATATTTTTGGTGAAATATATGCTTCTTTTAATTTTACCCAAACTGATTAAATATAAAAAAATAAACCAAATAAATTCAAAAAAGAAATACTTGTTGTATAATCCTCCTATTCCGGCAATCGTATCGGGATAGTGATAAAAATACATTTTAGAACCTATTATTCCGGTACTGTTATTTGCGCTATTCACGAGATGAGCGAGGCAAAATTTATCTATTACCGTGTCGTTGTTTAGTATCCATATATAATCAAAATCATTTTTGCGCAAAGCATATCTTATCCCTATATTGTTGCCGGCGGCATAGCCTTGGTTATCGGGGGAATTTATCAATATTATATCATTGTCAGTGGTATTGCGGATAACGTCAAAGTTAAGGTCGTTAAATTCGGCGTATTTAATTTTGGCGTTATGCGGAGGAATTGATAACTCGCGCAGTTTGTTATTTATAGGAACCCAGATATTAAATTCACGGTCCGCCCATTTTTTAATAAGCTTTATCGACTCATCTTTTGAATCATTATCGACTACTATAACCTGGTAGTTAGTATAACTTGATTTATAAATTGATTCAAGACACTCGATAGTGTCGAAAGGGTTCTTATAATTCAATACTATAATATACACTTTGCTATTATTCATAGTTAGTATTCCTTTTTAACTGGAGCGTGAAGAAAAAATAATTTTCTAAAAAGCAAAACCAAAGATATAAAGTATGTTAAATAATTAAGACAATAAGCTATGGTGACGCCCTGTAATCCAAACTTGTTTAAAAATATGATCGATAAAAGCACGAAACTGAAACTGAATATTACTTCCATTATTATATATATTCCGGTCATTGCCTTTGCAATCATTAAAAACGATATCAACCAGCTGGCTATTTTGAAAAAATCTCCCAGGCAGTAATATGGGAAAAGATTTTCCATGGGCAAAAATTTTTCCGTAAATATTAATTTGATAATAGTAGTTTTAAATAAAAAAATTAACAGTAATAAGATGCCGACAATTGGCAATATTATTTTATAGCCATTAAATATCTCTCTTCTGATGCTTGCGGCGTCTTTCAGTTCGGACAACTTCGGCAGATAATAAAAGCTCAGTGAAGAAGTTATGAACATAAGGTATATGCCTGAAATATTTCCGATGCTTTGCCAGTAGCCAGCGGCTTCAATAGACATATGTTGGGTAATATAATCACGTATTAAGATTTGAGTCAGTGGGAGCGTTATTGCAGTCGTAATGGCCATTAACGAATACTTAAAAAGCCTTAATACTGTCGCTTTATCATACTTAACGGTAAAATTAGAAAAATTGAACCATGAATATTTTTTTACCAATGCTATTGAAACGAAAAATACGATTAAATTCGAAAGCAGTAAAGACAATAAAACGCCTAAAGTTTTCAAATAATAACTCAAAAATATTATAAGCGCCAGGTTTGAAATATTAGACGAAACATTTATAAGCGTGTATTTTTTAATATCTTTAAAACCGTTCAGTAATGATAAAAAAAATGCGTTCGATGAAATGAAAATTAAAAAAAATGGAAGCAGCAAAAAAATATTTTTATATTCATAACCGCCGAACAATAACAATGAAAGCTGTTTGTAGAAGGATAAGACGATTAAAGCTGTTATAAACGTGAGAAAGAGTGTGATGGAAAATGAAACTTTTATGAGTTTATTTATTTTCAAGTCATTTCCATGATATTCGGCTATATATTTAGTCACTCCGGAATTTATTCCGCCGCTAGCCACGACCGAAACGATCGAGATAAAATTACAAAATTGTCCTATCATAGCTATGCCGGAAGGGCCGGTGTATATTGCGATGACTTTGTTTGAAATAAAACCTGATAATATTTTTATGACGTTTAACGCTATCGTAAATATTGAAACCTTTATTAAATCGATCATTTTTTCCCCAAAAGATATTTAATTAATTTTGTGATATAAATTTTAATCAGGCTCAATTTTATCCTGAAAAGTTTTGGTGCGATAATATTGTTATATTTGTATTTAAAATGTTTGTTGATGGCGTTATAAACTTTTAATGCCGCGAATCGATGGTCTTTCGGCGTTGTATTGCTCCATACTCCACCATCATGAATTCTATAAGTTGCCATGTTTTTATCGATGAAGCCGGTAGGGCCGCATGAAGCGTTGAGTATAAATAATGGCCAGTCTAAAATAGGAATGGAATAAAGCCACTCCGGATATTTTTTAATTATGTTGTTTTTAACCATGACAGAACACGTCTGCATGAAGTTTCTTACAAGCAGTTTATCGATTCCGATAAATTCGTCAGGCGTAAAATCGGGAAAAATATGCGAGGGCTTATTACCGTTTTCATAATAATAAGTTACCGAATGAAAACATTGCGAACAATGAGGATGTGAGTCTAAAAAATCGGCCTGGATTTGAAGTTTTTCGGGGGATGTCCAGTAATCGTCACCTTCAAGCAATGCAATGTATTTTCCGGAGCAGGCTAGATATGTTTGAAAAAAATTATTGTGCATGCCTATGTTCTGGTCATGTAACAATAAATGAATTTTATCCGGATATTTTTTTTGAAATTCGATAAGTATCTTGCGCGTATTATCTTTTGAATTATCTTCGCCTATAACAAGTTCATAATCGAAGTTAGTCTTTTGCGATATTACGCTTTCCACGGCCTGAGCGATATATTTTTCATGATTATAAGTGATCATGCATATGCTGACTTTTTTTGACATAATTTAATTCTTTTTCATGCTTCGCAATATAGAGCATATTTTTTCAACGTCGACGGCTGACAGGCCGCCATAAAAAGGCATTGAAAGAACTTCGTTAACGATTTTATTGGCTGCCGGCAAATTTGCTTTCGCTGATGAAGGGAGATGTTTATAGCATGAATAGGAGCTGCACAAAGGATGAAAATATTTTCTTGTAAATACATTATAGTCCTTATATGCGTTATAAACTTCATCGCGGGATCTGCCAAATTTTTTCTCGTCGATTCTGATTACGAAATATTGAAAACTTGGCTTAACTTTATTATTATTTTTGATATTTAAAAAGCTTATTCCTTCTATGCCGCTCAGATTTTCTTTATATACGTTAAACAGCGTTTCACGCCTTTTTCGCTCTTCATTTACATGTTCTAATACGCAAAGTCCCATTACAGCCTGAAGTTCGTTCATCTTGCCATTTATTCCAGGCATGATAACTTCTTCCTCGTTTTTTATTCCGAAATTTTTCAACAGATCGATCCTTGATTTTAAGTTCGGATCGTTAAAAGTAAGCGCGCCACCTTCGGCTGTGTGAAAAAGTTTTGTCGCGTGGAAGCTGAACATCGAAATATCCCCAAAATTGCCGATTCCGGCATCGTCAATTTCAGCGTTAAAAGCGTGTGCGGCGTCGTAGATTACTTTCAGGCCGTACCTGTCGGCGATATCCTGAATCTTACGGGTGTCGCAGGGAGAGCCGAAAACGTGAACCGCAAGTATGCCTGTTGTTTCAGGGGTTATCATCGACTCGATTTTGTTGGCGTCGATATTCATAGTGACGGGGTCGATGTCACAAAAAACGGGTTTAATCCTGTTCCATGTAAGCACGTGCGGTGTGGCGGCGAACGTAAAAGGCGTCGTAATGACTTCGCCGGTCAATCTGAGACTCTGACATGCGACAATCAGCGCTATCGTGCCGTTATTAAAAAGCGATATATTGGGAACTTTCAAAGTTTTTTTTAATTTTTGTTCAAGCAGTTGATGCTGATGACCGTTGTTGGTGAGCCACTGAACCTGCCAGACCTCTTTTAATTTATCGTTGAATTCGTTAAGGGCGGGAAGCAAAGGTCTGGTTATATAAATTTTATCTTTAAAAGGTTTTATTTTCATGATGTTTTACTTTCCTTCGTTATCAAGTGAAAATTGCGCGTGATTTTTCAGGACTTCAATTTTATTGCGTTCGCCGACTTTTTTATTTCCGACATATATGCCCCACGGTTCCAGATTTTTACTTACTACGGAACAAGCCGCTACCGTGACGCCTTCGCCGATTTTAACTCCCGGAAGAACTACGCTGTTGGCGCCTATTACGGCGAATTTTTCGATTGTTACAGGTGCTCTTTTAGTGTTTCGGTATTTTTCAGCGATCGTGGGATTACCAAATCCCCAGTCTTTAAAGTCTTCGCTTCCGGTAAGTATCCGGCACCCCTGCGAAATGCCTGAAAAATCTTGCATTTCAAAATATTCTCCGCCCGTTATGGACGTGAAGCAGGCAATATGAACATAACTGCCTATTTTCATTTTATTTTTTGCGTAAATTAGCGTGAAATCATCGATTATTATATTTTTACCGAATTCTATATTTTCGAGTCCGATTATTTTTGTGTATTCAAACGTTTTTACTCCGTTTATTTTATATTTGTCCATTATAAACTCCTGCAATGTTTTATTTGTTTTTATGCGCAATGTAAAGGACGCTTTTATCCGTTATGCCTGATCTTTCATAAATAGTGCAGCCAAAATATTCTTTGTTGTAAAATTTAACTTCGAATCCGCAACCGGCTAATAACTTTAAATAGCCTTCTTTAGAATATACTCTGACGTGGTCGCTCTGTCCGAAATGTTTCAATCTGTCTTCGAGGGTTGAAATTGAGGCGTCTTCATAATTTTCTTTCAAGTCCGTTAAAATCGGCGCCATAAGTATTCCGGACCCGCCTGGTTTAAGAATTCTGTAAAGCTCTTTAACCGCTTTTTGATCATCGCATATATGTTCGAGTATATGAGAGCATATAAAAAAATCGAATTGAGAGTCATTATAAATGTTCATATTCATAATGTCAATAGTATCATCGACATTTTTCATTTTAAAGTCGGCCGTACGATAATTTTTAAAATTATATCGTCTGATGAATTTTTCCAGGGATATTTCCGGCGCAAAATGGATAATTTTTATTTCCTTGCCTGCGTCTCCGAAAAATTTTTTAAAATAAAGCGCGTAAAGTCTTTCACGGTCGGATGCTCCACAAAAAGGGCAGGAATAATTTTTGACGTTTAAAGTTTCAAAATCATAGCTGGTAAAGTTTTTACCGCATATTTCAAGGCAGATCATGAATTGCGCGTTAAGAGGAATGAAACGCCTTATATCGCTGCCACAAACGCAGCAATTAAAGTTTTTTCCGGAATATAGTAATTTTTTGATCAGTTTTTTAATCATTTGCCCTCGATTTAACTTTCATTAAATTGTTTGAGGATATAAAATTAATTATTTCATCGATTAATAAATGTTTGCCGAATGCGGTATAATGGGTATCGCTTCGATAGTAAATTAATTTAGAGTCGTCTTTTTTTCGATATTGCAAATATCTGGAAAAAACATCTACGACATTCACATTATTTTGTTTGAGACTGTTATTAATTTTATTTATATATTTATTGTAGTTATTGACTTTATTTATATAATCATTGTAAACCGAATATTTATTAGGTATTATCAGATAAACGAGGTCAACGTTGTAATCGTTTTTGAGCATAACGGCCATCCGCTTGAGATTTTTTGAGGCGCATTCGATTTCATCGGTAGTAATGTTTTTCTTGTTAAAATCAATTTCTTCGAAGTAGAAAAGCATTGACGGCATTAGCGAGAATGCTCCTATTCTTCGGTCGATTTCGTGGAAATAATCGAATTTTAAATTTTTAAGATACTTATTTATATGATACGTCAATATGTTTTCCTTGAAAAAATAATCGACGTCGTCATGGTTGAAAAATCTGCTTTTAGTTTTTTTGAAGAAATCGATTTTAAGTTTGTTACTTTCGCGATGTTGGGTGGGATAATAGCTTAAGGCTCTTTCCAGTGAATATCTTTCAGCGCTTTCTAAAATCAATATTTTTTTTTCGCAGCTTTTTTTAAAATTGATATTTTCAAGGAACTTTAACGGATTGTAATTGCACTTCTGGGCATCTTCAATTGAAACATTATATATATCGACTTTTTCCAGAGAGTTTTCAAGTTCGCTTGCCAATATATAAGAATCGCGGGTGGTTGTAAAAAAAGAATCGCCGAGGGTTATGATAGCGCAATTACTTACTTCGCTGGTTTCGGAATATTCTTTAATTGGCGTATCTTCCTTAAACTGGTTTATTTTGCACATTACATAAAGGTCGCCGGGGTAGCTGACCTTCGATTCTTCCTTATATATAAAGAAATGACCTATTGTTTTAAATTTTCCGCAAATTAAAACGAACAAAGCCAGGACAAAAATTATTCGGCATATAAGAATAAAATATTTTTCCATAAGTTCGCTCAGTAAGTTACCATAATTTTAATTAAAGCGCAAGTTTTTTTCGACGTTTTCAAACAATATAAGGTTGAGTTCGCGATTAAAATTGAAAATATATAAATTGATTAGACGAAAAATTACCAAAAGCTAAAATTAAAACTAAAATTAAAGAATAACATGACAATCTTAGCCATAAGGGTTTTTGTGAAATGAATTCGCTTATTGATCGCCTTGATTGAATTAAGTGGATCGATTCCATGAATCCTATGGATAATATCGCGACAACGAATTGAATATGAGGCTGATCTAAAAATATGTATTTATTTATTACGGCTGCGTTCGCAATATTATTCAAAAACTTGTCCCATCCGAAAAACATGTGTGATATTATGTAAAGCGCGTCTGAAATATTATTGGCCCTGAAAAATACCCACGCGATATTGGTTAACGAAAATGTAATGATGATTTTTATGAATTTATGAATGTATGGTACTTTATTAAGTCCAATAAGCGTGGTTATATCATTTCTAAAATTCCAGGTTAAGTTTTCCAGGATAAGATAAAAACCGTTAAGTGCACCCCAGGCGACAAACGTCCAATTGGCCCCGTGCCACAGCCCGCTGATTAAAAAAGTGAAAAATAAATTAAATTGGTGCCTGAATAGCGAAACTTTGCTTCCGCCAATCGGTATATAGAGATAATCCTTGAACCATGTCGAAAGTGAAATATGCCAGCGTTTCCAGAATTCTCCTATGGATTTCGAAAAATATGGTCTGTTGAAATTGGTCATGAGTTTAAATCCCATGACTCTGGCTGCCCCTATCGCTATGTCCGAGTAGCCTGAAAAATCGCAATATATTTGAAACGCGAAGAAAACCGTAGCTAATATCAATGGAAAGCCTTCATAATTCGTAGGATTATTATAGACCTTATCCACGAAAACGCACAATCTGTCAGCAATGACGACCTTTTTAAACATGCCCCATAACATTAGTTTCAATCCGCTTTTAACTCTATTGAAATCAAAAATATGGTTTTCATAGAACTGATGAATTAAATTTTGCGGTCTTTCAATCGGGCCTGCCACAAGTTGCGGATAAAACATAACATAAAGAGCGTATATTCCGAAATGATGTTCGGCTTTTTGCATTTTTCTATATACTTCGATTGTATAGCTCATGGCTTGAAATGTATGAAATGAAAGGCCAATCGGAAGAATAATATCAATGTTGGGCGGCCTGTAGCTGACATTAAGGAAATTGAGTAGCAGGGAAACATTATCGCTAAAGAAATTATAGTATTTAAAAAAAGCAAGAAACCCGATATTGGATATTAAGCTGATTATTAAATATATTTTTCTTCTTTGTCCAATAGCATTTTCTATAAATATACCCGCAAAATAATCGGTTATTATAGTTATGAATAAGATCAAGATGTATTGTGGAATAAAAACCATGTAAAAATAGCAGCTGACTATTAGTAATAACAGCCATCTTGATTTAAAAGGAAGAATGAAATATATTTGCGTTACTATTATGAAAAATATTATAAATTCGATAGAGTTAAAAAGCATTTGCGGCCTATTTCAAAAAAATATTAAGCCAATCGATTTTTTCCCTTAGTTGCGCTTCGCCGATTTCATGCACGGCGTTGGGATAATGTTTTAAACATACAAGTTTTCTGCTTATAATTTTGATTACGGAATCGATTGTAGCGGGTGGGCATACTTTGTCTTTTCCGCCGATCGATATATATACCGGACAACTTATTCTGTCGGCATTATTGATCAGGTCGAAATATGAAAGCGTAGCGTATATTTGTTTTTGAAGGTTTGGATTTTTTACTATAAAACTTCTTAAAATTTCGTAAGGCCCTTCATCCGCAGTTTCCATGCCGAGTTTAAAATTGCACATAAATGGTTCGTCGGCTATTACTGTTTTTACGGCCGCCTTCAATCCGTCCTCAATAATCGAAGCCGTCAGTAAAACAAGCCCTGCGCCTTGTGAGCCGCCAAGCATGAATAATCTTGAATCATCGACATTTTCAAGTTTTTGCAGTAATCTGAGTCCGCATATGCAATCGGCAATGTACCCTTTAAAAATATATGTTTGCGGGGACCCTATTTTATCGAGAATATATTCGGTTTCTGGTACATATGTTTCACGGGAACGGCCGTTTCCTCTTAATTCAATTTGCAGCACCGCGATGTTTGCGGCATTGGTTATCGATTCCAGAGGCTTTTTAATAACAGTCTTGTATCCGTGTACATGAAGCAGGCCGGGCAATTTTTTTTTGTTTTTCAGTACGGGATAAAAATAATACCCGTGAATTTTGACTCCGTCAAGAGAGTTATAAGTAACGTTATAAACTTTAAGATTTGCATTGGAAAGATTAGTGTCGAGTTCAAACTTTTCATTGAGTTCAATATTTTCTATTTCGGAATAAGTTTTTTTCCAGAACGATTGAATGTTATTGTTCGATGATATTGCTGAAAATTTCCGTGAGGCGGGAACGATAATGGAAATATTTGAAGATTCGCCAGTGCTTCTATTAAATTTACCTTCAATGACGCATGCTAATGATGAAGGTCTTAATGTAATGAAATTAGCTGAGCGAGACTCTTTTTTTTGAAAAGTAAAACAAAAAGAATCATTAACCGGGAAAGGGTTGTTTTCATATATTAATTTATAATAAAAATCAATATCGATGTTTCCTTCAAAATTGTTGGTTCCTTTGAATGCGGCAAATATTTTTACCTGATCGCCGGCATTTTCAATTTCTAGTTTTAACTTGTCCAGTTTCGTAAGAACATTTCCGCCTCCGGCATAAACGTTGCCGAAAATAGTAAAAAAAATAATAAGTATTAAAGTAAAATGAAGGGCCCTTTTTAAATTATTAAAAACCATTTGAACTCCGTTATTGCTAAAAATTATTGGAAAAGCTGTTTTGTAATATTTACCCTGGCTATTTAAAATTATAAATGCCAGGGTAAAAACGTTTTATATATTAGTAATTTCCTTTGATAAGCCATTCTGGCCATTGCGGCCGATAGTTTGCTTTTTGCCAGGAAGTGAATGAGCTGCCGGTGCCGGTGTCGTATATCAAAGTGTCGGTTTCTGGCTGAAGCACTGCCGCTTCGCGAAGGTTATCGTCCAGCATTACGCTGAAGTAATAGCTGCTGTTCTTAACATAAGTTTTAATATCCGGAATTTTTCCCGTTGATTTCCATGGTGTCCAGGTATTTTCGGCTGTAAAAATAGCTTCGTATGTTTGTAAGGTGGCCGTGTCCAGACCGACGATAAAAAACATACTTGAAGATACCGCGAACCCGAACTTATATTTTCCTTTTTCGTATCCCGTTGGGGGTTGCAATTCGCCGAGAAGTTTCCAGTCGCCCCACAAATTGTTGGTTTTTTCATTTCCTGAAATGTATACTTTGCTTGATTCCGGTTCGTAGAAAAACATGAAACGATGTTTTTGGTTTACGCCAAAGCCCAAATATCCGGTTTCATATTTATCGGGAAACATGGGTAGGGTTCCCAGGTTAGCCATCGCCATATATTTTAATTGTTCCTGCGAATAGGCTGAAATCCATACGATTCTTTCGGCGGGGTTAACGCATGCGCATTCATAAAATAGTTTTGAATTGCTCTGGAGAGAGTAACCTTCAAGTCCAACGAAAATTTTAGGCGTCTGAAGTCCGGCGGCGATGCTGGCGATTTGCGATTTATCGCCGGTGCCTTTTTTATTGAAAGCAGCGACGCAATAAAAATTCGGAGCTTCGGTTTTAGCTTTTCGGTCTTCAAATTTAGTTGTTTTTTTTATCTGTCCGATTTCGGAAATTTCTTCCGACGGATCTGATGTTCTGTATATTTTATAGCCTTCAGCTTTTTCAACTCCGTCCCAGGAAATAAGAACGTAGTTTTTGCCTGTTTCTTCATCTTTTTTTATTTCGGCTTTTACATTTTCAGGAGCTTCGAGGTTTGTTTTGGCGTCGGAGGAATCTTTACTGCGTTTAGATTTTTCAACATTACTTGAACTGTTTTTTTCATCTTTAGATTCCTTTGATGAGCTTTTTATGGTTGCGCTGACTTCATTAGAAGTTCCCGCTTCTTTGTTTTCCGGGCCTCTTGAAGCGACTACATATCTGTATGTTTTTCCTTTTTCTACGTCCTGGTCTAAGTAAGTCGTGGTTGATGAAACGAACGAAATTATTGAAAAACTTCCGTCGCCTTCGGCTCTTTTTATTAAATAGCCTTTAACGTCGCCTGATGGAGCATTCCATTTCAATTCAACCGCTTTTCCCTTTACTTTTGCCGTTAAATTTTTAGGGGTCATATTATCTTCAGCAAAAGCCGATAAAGTGACCGTCAAAGAAAAAATTAAAATAACGAGGGCAACGATGAGAATGTTTTTTTTCATATTATAAGCACACCATCCTTAAATTCAGAAAATTAATAAAAAAATTTTATCATACTTTTTTCTTAAAATCAATAGTCCGGTATAAAATGCCATTTATAAAATGTTATTATTTAATTGACTTAAGCAGGTCAAGTATGTATAATAAGCCTTCAAGCGATCAAAATTTTAATATGAGTAAATATCGTAAATGCGAATACTTTTTTTAACGCAATACTTTCCTCCGGAGGTCGGCGCGCCGCAGACGAGGATCTACGAACTGGCGAACAAGCTCATGGAGCGCGGCCATGACGTGAGGATCCTGACGGCTTTTCCTAATTATCCTACCGGCATAGTCCCCGAAGAATACAGGGGGCGTTTTTTTGCCCGGGAAGAATACAAAGGCATTAAAGTATATCGCTCCTATATTTATGAAACTCCGAATTCAGGCTTTTTTAAAAGGCTCATAGCCCAGCTTTCCTTCGCGTTTTCTTCGTTTCTGGCTTTTATACGCATAAAAAACGAATTCCACCCGGAAATGTCGGTCGTCGAGTCGCCACCGCTTTTTGCCGCCTTTACGGCTATTTTGATGAGATTTTTGTTCGGCGTCCGTTATATTTTCAATGTGGCCGATATCTGGCCCGACGCGGCCGTGGACCTTGGAATGCTTAAAAACACGCATCTTATAAGGCTCGCGGAAATGCTTGAAATGGCCGCTTACTATTTCTCCGACGCAGTCGTTACTGTCACGAGAGGCTTTTTTAAGGACATAGTCCGCAAGGGGGTTCCGTCGGGCCGCGTTTTCCTGCTTCCAAACGGCGTCGATACGGCTATATTTTCCCCGGAGCGGGCCGGCAACGACGAAGAGTTCATCAGGCGCCGGGCGGAATTTTTTGAAAAGTTCGGCCTGGAAGGGAAGTTCGTAGTTCTTTGCGCGGGGACGCTCGGCCTTTCTCATAAGATCGAGCTTCTGCTCGAGGTCGCAAAGCGTTTTAAGGGCAATGATAAAATAAAATTTCTCGTAGTCGGGGATGGCTCCGAGCGTGAAAAGCTGATGCGAATGGCTTCGGAATACGGCCTCGAAAATGTATGCTTCGAAAGAATGGTGCCCAAAGCCGTTATGCCCGCGCTTGTTTCGCTCGCCGACGTCTGCGTCTGCTCGCTTCTGGACACTCCATCGTTTCGCGGGCGGATACTGGCCAGAACTTATGAATATCTGGCCATGGGCAAGCCTATTTTGATGTTCGCTTCCGGCGAAATGGCGGCCCTTGTTCAAACGGCGAAAGCCGGCCTTGCGAGCCATCCCGACGATATTGACGCCGCGGTTGAAAATCTTGGCGCAATGTTTGGCGATAACGCGTTGCGCGATCAAATGGGCGCCAACGCGATCCGGTTCGTTTCCAGAAATTTTTCGCGCGATATCATATGCGACAGATGGGAAATTCTTTTTAAAAAATGCCGGCACTGATTTAAAAACTATTCTGAAGGTTGAAAAAATATGTCTGAACTTAAAAGCGAAACGGCGAGAATAAAAACTGAATACGAAAGACGCGATTCAACCTCCGCGCTTGCCGCCCTTTATTCACCCGCTAATCCATCCGGCGTTTATATAAGGCAGCAGGCGGAGCTATACATCGCAGATTATTTTTTTCGCCGATTCGCCGGCTTGAAGAAGCCGCAAATAGAAATGGCGGCGGGCATTCATGATATGAAACTGCTGGATATCGGCACGGGGGCCGGCTCAATGCTTCAGATGTTTTCGATGCTGGGGTTCCCGCGTGAAAATTTGTACGGCGCCGATCTCATGTTCGACAGGGCCAGGGCGGCCGCTCAAAAGAATGCGACGTCGAATGTGATAAATTGCAACGCGTCATTGGTGCCCATTAAGGATTCAAGTTTTGACTTCGTTTCTCAGTTCACCGTCTTTTCCTTCGTAATAAGCGCTGAAATGAAAAAGCGCATAGCCTCTGAAATGGTGAGGGTGGCGAAACCGGGCGCGACCGTGATATGGTACGATATGATCCACACCAATCCCTTCAACAAAAATTTAAAGGGCGTCGGCTACGCTGAAATTTGTCGACTTTTCGGCGTCCGGCCTCGCGAATGCCATAGGATAGTTTTAAATCCTTGGATATTAAGGCCGCTCTTCAATTTTTCCAAGACGCTTTGCGACGTGCTCGCCGCCCTGAAAATATTCAATTCCTTTTATATAGCTTTCATAAAAGTAAAGAAATAACTTCGGCCCGGATTTTAAAAAATGCAGAAGCCGGCAAGGCGGAACAAAAAAAATGGGAATATTTCAAAAAACGAATATGTCATCTGCCTCTAAAGCCGCCGCCTTGGCGACCGCGTTTTTTTTATTCAGCGCATCCTTTTCTATATTCGCGTCGAATTTTTTCATGTACCTCGCCGTCACGATCGTGCTTATTTCGCTCTTTACGGGCGGCGCCCGTTTCAGGCGCGACGGGATATATTCGATAATGCTGGTGTTTATCGCGGCCAATATCGCCGCTTTTTTTATCGGCGGGAACGGGATCGCTAAAATTTCGAAGATCAAGAACGTTATGTGTTTTTTCGGTTTTTTCCTTGCGTACCAGTTCGCGGGGCGGATGATCGACAAGTTGAAAATGATGTTTTTGCTTCTCGCGACGAACGCCTTTCTTCTTTTTCTCGCTATTACCGTCACCGCTCTCGGGTTTGCCGACATAGTTTATTTCCAGGATCTGGCGAATTGGACCACCGAGTATTCGGGGCTTTTTTCGATAACCATAACTTACGGCGAATTTCTCGTGATGATGCAATGCGTGGCGCTCGCGATGCTTCTTTGCGGCCGCGATGAATTTGGCGATCCGCGCTTCAGGGGAGCGTTTCTGGCTCTGATTATAGTTAACGGGATCGCGCTTGTTTTCACTTTCGCGCGGGGCCCGTGGCTCGTTATGGCGTTATGCGCCATTGTGATAATGGCTTCCTCGCGTTTTAAGAAGCTCGCCTTATATGCGGCGGTTTTTTTAATGGTTATATTTTTACTCGTTATTTCGCCGGCCTCCAATAATATTCCCCTTTTATCGGACCTTAACAGGCGCATAACTCCGACGCTTCAGGGCTATTCCAGCGGCCGCGAGGTCATATACGCCGTTGGGTTCCAGATGATCCGCGATAATCCCGTTTTGGGGCTCGGAATCGGCGGCGTCGAGAAAAATTATTCCGATTACGTTAAAAAAATACCGTGGGCCGACGAATACCGTAAAACCTTCGTTTACGGCCATCTGCATAACGTCTATCTTCAGATGTGGGCCGAATGCGGGCTATTCGGAATGGCTTCATTTTTATACCTCATAGGCTACGCTTTTTTCAGATTATGGCCGGTTTCCTTCGGGCATACGGATTTAACCGGATCGCTGCCGCCGATGGACCGGGCTTTTGCGCGCGGCGCGTTCATGGCGCTTCTTTCGATGTGCCTTATGGGGCTTACCGAATACAATTTTTTTCACAATGAGGTCAGCCGCATCCTCTGGTTTTATATCGGCATGGCCCTGTCGCCTATCGATAATCCGAGGGGCGGTTACGCGGAAACTTTCGAAAAATAAAAAAACGTCATGTTTTCAAGGGGATTTTCCGGCCGTCATATGGCTTATTTGATTAAGTTTTTAACTTTCCGCCATTCTATTGATTTTATGATGGAATTCTGATATAATAATCCGGAAAATTTTTTGACCGGCCCGCGTTTCGATATACGGACTACGCGTCGATACCGCAAATGATATGAAGTTTAATATCCAGAAAGAGGGACAGTGTTTTTAAAAATCAATGATACAATAATAAAATCATCTTACTTCACTTCGTTATTCCTTTTTACGCTAATTTTTTATCAGATCGATATTTTCCCGGTATTTTCCCAGGAAATTCAGGTTTCCGACGCCGAAACGATAAAAGAAAAGCTGAAAAAAGGCGAGAGCGAATATGCGCGCCGCTCCGACATTTTAAAAGACATGAGCGAGAGCCAGGTCGACGACATAACTTTCATTGGAAATATTTATAAAATGTTGTTGAACCGGAACGTTACCGCCCGTGAAATGACCGGTTGGGTGAACCGGCTTGGTCAGGGCGCGAGCCGCCTTTTAATAATCGAGGATATAACTTCAGATGACGAATATTACATAAAACACGAAATAACCGGTTTTGTCAATGCCGGCCGGGCGAGGCTCATGCAAAAGCCGACCTCCGATTCGACATGCGTGGCCAATCTTGCGAAGGGCGTATCCTTTAAAGTTTCTTCCCGGTCGGGCGGCTGGTACTACGTGAAACTCGATAACGGCCAATCCGGATATCTGAGTGAAGGCAGCGTGAATATTGAACTCCCGGTTTTTAGAAGTTCCGCCGTCGATAACGCCAGGGTTTCATCCGATACAGCCGAAGCGTCGCTTTCAAATTTTGAAAAAGCCTTCGGAAGGGAAATAAGCAGGCTTAACGAAACTTACGCGAGCCTTTCAGAATGTCTTGTTAAGGGCGGTAAATATAGTTATTATGAGATAAAACCTGGAAAATTGATCGAAGGCGAAAAATATCTGGCGAAATTTCGCGCCCTGACATCCGATCTGGCCAATAAATCCGAGATGCTTAATTCGAAGAATCCCTTGAAATTGAGGATCGGAAAGCTTCCTAATGATTATAAATCCCTGGTTTCGTATGAAACGCTTTCAAAGACGATAAAACTTCAAACCGCTAATCTGGACGGCGCCGCGATAGACGTTTTCAGGGGCGGGAAAAGCCTTCTGCCAAACAAATATTTCGAATCCATGGACGAAAAGAATTCCAAAATAATCCTCGAAACCTTCAAGGAAGAAACCGGCTATCGGAAAATGAAAAGATATGCCGTCGTCGATATTTTGAACTTCGGGAAGGCCCTGTTCCAGAAGCGAAAGGCATTTTTCATGAAAAACGCTTTCGGCGAATATTCGAACGCCGTCGAGTCCGACAGGTATTTCGTTGATTTTTTGAATCCCGAGGTGCGCAAGATCATGTTTGAATATCTCGATACCGTAATTGAATCCGGCTATTTTGACGCTATAATAATAGACGATCTGCGCTTTCCAAATCACTTAAGAAGTAATAACGATATCCGGACTATTTTTGCTTTTAACGACTCCATAGTAAGGGAATTTGAAAAAAACACGAAATTTTCCATCTCGTCGCTCAACGAAATGCAGGAAGATATCTTTAAAAAGTATGCATCCTCTCGATTTGAAAGCTTTATCGCCGATCTGCGGCGCTATTTCGCGGCCAAAAAGCAGCCTTTTTACGCCGTGTGCGACGCGGAATATTATAATGCGCGCTTCGATACGCGGCTTTGCGACTTTAAAACCTGGGGCAACAATCTGGATGCGGTCTTTGTCAGGTATCCGGCCTCCGCTACCGAAGAATCGATCCGCTCTTTTCAGGTCGGAATATCTAAAAATATTTCCAAGCCTCAGGCCATAACCATAAAAACCGCTGATCCCTCGAAAGCTCTTGATATTGTAAGAGGAGTCAATGAAGTTGCGCCTGCCGTAAAAGGAATTTTCCTGGAAAATTAGAAAAATTATAAAAAAAAAATAAAATATTTCCCCATTTTTCCGATTTTTTTGGTATAATGTTCCTACCAACACTATGCGGTGGGTAGTATTAAAGAAAGTTGGTATGAAGTAAAATGAAAAATCGGGGGAAAAAAATGAGTCAGAACACACAGAAATCCTCGTCAAAACTTCCTGAATTGAAAGACATCGCTTCAAAATCGAAACTTGAGCTTAAACAAATCGAAAAACTCGAAAAAATGCTTATCGATGCCGGAAACTTTTCAAGCGAAAATATTCGTCAGACCCTTCAGTGGTATCTCAATAATCTCGGCCTTCACGAATACTATTTCGACACGACGCCTATCGAAGAGATCGCTAAACATATCGAATCGATAAAAGCCGCTGAGATCATCGCCCAGAATTTCCCGCAGGAAAACGTCGGGATCAACCTTAAAAGCGAACAGGCTGACCGCGCATTATATATGATAGACGATTATCCAGAAAGAGGCGTCGAGATCGAACGCGCTTTCGAAGCTAAATACCCCGCTTATCGCCTTGAATGCTATAGAACGCCTGGCATGACGAATAAAAAATCACACATGAGAATTTATTTCGTATACACGCCTACGTTCCCTAAAGCTAAAGGCGAACCCACATTCGGAAATTCATGCGAAGTAACGTTCTTCGAATCGTCACAGACCGAAACGAAAAAACGTTATGAGGAAGCATGGAAAGCCTCCCTTAAAATGGAAGCTCCTTATGTAAAAGTATCGGCTTCCGAAGATTCGGACGAGACCAGAATAATGGTAGCTTTGAATTCAGATTCAAACGAGACCTTTATTTCAAAATTCTCGGACGTTCTCTCGACCCATGGCCTTTACACCAATAGAAAATATGTCGTTCCATTCTCGAACGGAAAAACGATATATTCCTTCTATGTAAATAAAATAACGAACAAAGAAATGATAGACAACATAATCGAGGATATAACGTTAGTTGCAATACTTCCGAAAAGCCCTTTGAACCAGTTGTTCTATAAAAACATATTGAACGCTCAGCAGATGCTCTACGCTTCGTCGATATGCGAATTTGCTCATCAGTTCCTTACCGCGCACAACGAAGAATACGTCAACATCGCTAAAGCGCTGAAAGATCAGCCTGAAATGCTCGGCCAGCTAGGAACTTTGAAGACGAGCCTCGTGAAGGACACATTCACGCGCGCTAAGATCATCGATCTTCTCAACAATCGCCCTGAATTCATAAAAGCCGCTTACAAAGCGTTCAA
>CAZJFS010000085.1:0-18496 GCA_964545075.1 uncultured bacterium | reverse complement strand
ATAGAATTTGCACATAATTATGTAGGAGGTTTAACTTCTATGCGGGCTTATGATGTAATATTAAAGAAAAGGGATGGCGGAACGCTGTCTCGCGAAGAAATCGAATTTATGGTTTCCGGCTACGTCAGGGAAGAAATAAAAGACTATCAGATGGCGGCATTTTTGATGGCCATCTTTTTCAAATCAATGAATTCGCAGGAAACGCTTTACATGACCGAGGTTATGGCAAAATCCGGCGATATGGTTGATTTGTCAAAAATCGAAGGAATAAAAGTTGATAAACATAGTTCCGGGGGCGTTGGCGACAAAACGACGCTTGTCGTCGCTCCGCTTTGCGCCGCGTGCGGCGTGCCGGTCGCTAAAATGAGCGGCCGCGGCCTTGGTCATACCGGTGGAACGCTTGATAAACTCGAATCGATTCCCGGTTTTCAGATAAACCTGTCGTCTGAAAAATTCTTCGAAAATGTTAATAAATATAAGATAGCCGTTGTCGGCCAGACCGGAAATCTCGTTCCGGCCGATAAAAAATTATACGCGCTGCGCGATTCTACCGCTACGGTGGATTCCATTCCATTGATAGCAAGTTCGATTATGAGCAAGAAGCTCGCCGGCGGCGCGGACGCGATAGTGCTGGACGTTAAAACCGGTTCCGGCGCTTTCATGCAGACCCAGCAGGAAGCGGTCGCCCTTGCCCGCGCGATGGTTGAAATAGGAAACGGCGCTAAAAGAAATACGGTCGCTCTTATAACCGACATGGATCAGCCTCTCGGCCGCGCCATCGGAAATTCGATCGAAGTCATCGAGGCTATCGAAACCCTTAAGGGGAAAGGCCCTTCAGATCTTGAAGAACTTGCGATAGAACTTTCGGCGCACATGCTTGTTCTCGGAAATATCTGCGGAAATTATAAGGACGCCAAAACAATGCTTATTTCTGCCCTTGATTCCGGTATGGCCTTGAATAAATTCCGCGATATGATAAAGGCGCAGAATGGTAACCCCGATGTTACCGATAATTACGACCTTCTTCCGAAGGCGAAATACAAGATCGACGTTTTATCCACGACTGAAGGCTATGTTGAAAAGATAAACGCCAAAGAGATCGGCAATGCCGCGATGATACTCGGCGCCGGCCGCGCTAAAAAGGAAGACGAGATCGATCCCGCCGTTGGCGTCACGCTCAATAAAAAAATCGGCGATTACGTCGAGACCGGAACCAAAATAGTTACAATTCACGCCAATGACATGGGACTGGCTAAGAGCGCATACGACCGTGTTTTGAGTGCATATACCTTTATATCGAGAATGCCCAAGATACAGTCGCTTATTCACTATATCGTTAATTCCAACGGTGCGTCTCATTATGAATACAAATAATACCGAAGCCAACGATAATAATACCGAGTTTACTGAAGAACAAAGATCGAATTTAAACGTTAACCTCACCAACTTCTTTAATTTGAAGAGCGGTGAGGTTAACGTTAAATCGCTCGATCCTTCGGAGATCGGCCATTATATCGAAAGAATGATCTTCGTTATAGGTCGTGTTTCGGAACTTTTCAATAACGCAAAAAAGTATAATTTCCAGGTTCCCGTTGAAAAGGTATTTGATACGCGTTCCGAATTCATCGGATTTATCGATAGCCTCATACTTTTTTTCATGGCGCTTAAATATAAATTTTTGCTTCAAAACAAGGGCGTGAACACGACGTCTCTTTCCATTGACCCTACCGATTCAGGGTTTCCACACTTTACGGACCTGTGGAATTTTAAAAACGACGTTGAATGCGCCGCCGAACAATTGGCCGCGATGCCTTCGCGCGAAGAGGTTTTGACGAGCGCCGTCGATTCGATATTTCGCGGCGAGTTTCCGGTTCGCGAACAGCTTTTATACGCAAGGCGTAATTACTTTGATTTTATAAAAGGCGAAAATATAATTTCTGATTTTAAGGTAAATAAACCGGTTTTAATGGGTAGCGGCAGTGGAGAATCGCTTTATAAAATAAACTTTTACGGTTTTGACGAGCGTTATAATATATTCAACTTTTACTCCATGCTTTTGACTCAGGCCGATAATACTTCCGAACCTCTAAAATCGACTTCCGGGCACCGCCTGTTCGCCGCGATAAAGGATTTTTACAAGCAGGATCTTTTCAAGCTTGCCCATTATCTCGATGATCTCGATCCGCTCATTCATCCGAAGGTCCTCATCAAATATACCGCCGGTCCGTATTATTCAAAAAGTACTTTGAACGCGGACAATATAAACGCGGTTTTAAATATCGCTCCTGGCGACCCATTCATATTCAAATTCAATATTTCAGGCATAATGTCTATAAAAACCATAAAAGAGAGCTCGGTAGTGAAAAAATTCGTGAATAATCTCTTTGGATACGCGAATTCAAAGGAGATATTTTCCGAAAAATTCGAGAACGATTATATGGTGGTTCCCTTTAAATTGAAGCAATTTTTACGCGACAGGAACGAGGCTGGAAAGCCATGCCGTATCTTCGGCGTTTTAGATGGAGGAGAGTTAGTTGAGTAACGTAAGCGGTAACAATTCGAACGTTCATCCGATAACGGCTGACGAGATAAAGAAACATATAGAAGAATGCGAGTTCAGGCTCACCAATATTATTTATAATCAGAAGAAGATCAATCTTTTCGAATATGTGATGAAGGTCGTTCCGGACGAACAATACCTTCACACGCAGGAAGAGGGCGAAACATTACGCGCCATACGCTCCGGCATGGCGATGTATTATATAATTTTTGATTTGCTCGAGAAAAAGACCGGACTTTCCGTCATGATGGCCAATCCTGCCGGGCGCGACGAGAAAAAGTTTCGTGAGGCGCTCGAATTTGTTACGACTTATTCGCTATTTGCGATGGCGTCGTTCGTAAATATCAAACTCGATCTTATTTTAAGCGTCAAAGGCCGTGAAAATCTTCCCGTCTTAAAATTGGCTGAAGACTATTTCATATTTACCAAGGGAAAGGTGGACACGCTTATAACGCTTTTATGCGATTATGTCCACGCCTTGAATACCGCGGACGAATCGGGCAAAAAAATAATCGTCGATTCAATAGATTATGTGGGACTTTCACGCGAATTTTTCAAGCTTTTGAAACAGTCCGCGATAAATAACAGAAAGAAATTTTCCGACGAGCTGCTTGCCGTCGTCGCAAATACCGTATTTAAGGTCGAGGGCGACGAGGTGAGCATATCGAATTTCGAATCTGAATATGCCGCGCCCGAACAGAAAATAGAATTCGTTAAGGTTGCGCCCGAGGATATTGTCGGAAACACCGACTCGAAAAAAGGCGTCGTCAGAAACGTAGACAGGATAGCTCTTTTTGACGCACATGAATGTCTCAATCCGATCTCAGTGCTGGGTGGGCTTTCCTGGAGCATACTTTTTGACGGCCTTCCCGGAACCGGCAAGACCTCGCTTTTCAAGCTCGCCATGTCGAGGCTTTCGGACCGCGGCGCGCAGATAGGGATTCCGGTTGAATTCGTTTCCATAGACCAGAGGATAAAAGACGAATTTTACGGTAAAACCGGAAAAAATCTCCTTGACAGGCTCGATAAGGCCAAACAGAAAAACAAGATAGTGCTTGTATTCTTCGACGATATCGACCTTATATTATTGTCGCGCGGAGACCCGAATATGGGCGGTTCCGATAAAGACGTGTTAAATATAACCATGCAGTTTCTCGATGGCATGTTTACCAAGCCTATTGGAAATTGTCAGGTTTACGCGGCAACCAACGAACCGACATCTACTGATTCAGCGCTGCGCCAGCGTTTTCACCAGCGCTATCTCGTCGCCGGTCCCGAATCATGGGAAGATTATGCTTCGCTTATACACACTAAACTTCAAACCCAGTATCAGGCCGGAATTTTAAAGGTTGATGGCGAGACGGATTTTTTGAAGAAGAAGGCCGCGAGGTTGGGCGCCGTCTCATCCGAGGAAACCGCCGCCAATGCCTCGCAGGGATTGATATCGGGCCTGGCTTCAAAATTTTTCGGCTCCGGCGGCGTATCGGCGGGCGGAAAGAAAAATTATACATGGGAGGATGTCGGCAGGCTGTGCGTGGAGTTCAAGAAAAAAGACGAACGCTTTACGGGGCGCCCGATACACAGCATCAGTGAAAATCTGAAGGAATATTCGGCCGATTTCGAGATACCGGAGGAATTTTTTGCGAAACCGGAAGTTTTCCTGAAGCTGGGCTTCGCGGAAAAAGTTAACAAGATAAAAGAGCTTTATAAGCCTATAACGGCGGAGCGCGTTATGTGCGAGCTTGAAAGATATTTTAATTCCGAATCCAGGTACAAAGCTGACGCCAAGGAGCAGGCCCGCGAGCGCATATTGAACTCGATGATAAACGAATTCGAGGCCAAGGAAGAATTTTTAAAGATATATAAAGCCAAAGCGGAGGGGCAGAACTGATTTGTCTGACGTAATAAAAGAATTCAATAACGAAAAATATGCCCGCGAATCAAAGACATTCATAGGAAAGCTCTTTGACACCGATCATTACTTTCGTCTTGACGGATTTCTTCTCGATCGCTATATTGAGGCGCTCGTCACCGTTTTGGGGCATAAGGCCGCCGAATCGCTTCCCAGGAGCGTGCCTTATTATATCGATATGTGCGGATATTCAAAGGAAATAGCTGATTTTCTCGGGAATCGCAATTATCTCTATCTGAAGCCGTCCATGTATTACGCGCTGATAGTTTCGCCGGAACAGATCAGCGCCGGGCTTACTTACACGCCGCTCTCATTTATAAAGGACGTTCTGGCCGCTTCTTATAAAAAATACGACGAGTTATTCAAAGCAGTGACCAAAGATAATGTCGTAATTTTACAAATGAAGCTCAATGTCAGAAATCTCGAGGACATAAACCAGATCGTGAGTCTGAAAAGCGTGAACACGAAGGCGGACACAATTGAAGGCCGTGTTTCGGATATAACGAAAATAAAAAAGATGATAGAGCTTTTGGGCGAGAATGATAATATTCTTTCGGATTCATATGTCGAAGATATGATGGCCGCCGCTAAAAAGGTCGGAAACATTAAAAATGTCGTGTCTCGAATGAATACCGAAGATACTTACCAGGCGATAAATTCTTTTTATGTTGAATATCCCGTTCCGGCTCTGATGCTGTTCGACGCGGAAAACGAAAAAAGCCTTTTTTTTCACGGCATGGCTGATTTTGAGCTTGATTCGCATATCGACAGCGTTTTCGCGGTACTCATCGGTAAAACTTCCGTGCTTGAAAATCTCGAGAAGCTGAATTTTATCGATTACCATATGAACGCGGCTTTTATCGGCGAAAAGATCGAGGAAATAGAAAATCTTGAGTTGATAGATCGCGGTCACGATATAAACAGAATGTCAAATTTCGAACTGGAAAGGGTCAGATCGGAACTGTCCGGTAATCTGCCGCCAGTCGTTGAAGAATTGAATACGCTGAAGAATAAACTTGAAAAGCAGAAAAAATTACTGAAAAGCACCGTGAAAGATCTTTCCGAAGACGTTAAATATATGCTGGCTTTCGCCAAAGCTGAATTTCCGATAGTTAACAAGCTGTTATGCCTCTTTGACAGAAACAATTATTTGAGGCGCTATTACGCCGAAAATTACGAACTTCTTAATGATATAGAAAAAATGCCCGTGATCAAAAAATATTACGTGCTGAAAAAATTATCGACGCAGATAAAAAGGAGTGGATATTAATGGGCAATCTTGTAAATACTTCGCTCGGGTATGTTATACTCGCGCTTTTCGTTTCGCTTCTCGACAGATATTTTTCAGGCGAGAACTATAAAAAGGGCGAATGGATAAATGGAAAAAGCTTTAAGGCTAAATTTGCTCTCGCCATAGTTATTTCCATAATGCCTTATTTTTTCACCGGTTTTTTTTATGGAACGATACTCTACACTCCTTTTTATGTGGTAGCCATGATAGCCGGTTTCGCTATCGGCGAATATTTTCTCAAGTCATACGACTGGGCTTTTAAAAAACCAGGCGAACCCGCTAAAAATTCCGAAGCTCCCGCCGGCATGGTGGAAACGGCGGTAAAGGTTATAGATACGATAGCCGGAAGCGGCGCAAGCGAGAACCGAGAAGAATCGAAGCGGCAGATTGAAGACGATCCGGCCAGAAAGTCCGTCGTTGAAGCTATCGGCGGCGCAGGATCCAATATAAAAGACGGCCTTAAATCGTTAGGCGAAGGTATCGCGAAGGCGTCCGAAAATATTTTCAAGGGCGACGGCAAAAAAGAAAAAGAAGAAGATAAGAAAAAAGATTATGAACCTAATAAGGACCTTGACGACAAACTTAAAAATTATTAGGACGATGATTTATGACTTCTGATAAAACCTCCAAAAAAGCCGGGTTAACCGCTTTCATATTCGCAAAACTCGATTCGATGCCTTTTGCGCTTCGAAAATGGCTCGTCGGATTTTTAGGCGTCGTGCTTTTCGGAGGAACTATAGCGCTTTTATTTCTTTATTTTTATCTCTCGTCCAGGCTTTCATATCCTGAGCGGGGCGTAGTATACAGGGCGAATGAAACCGTCACCAACTACGCTTCCGGTTCCCAAAAATATCACATGGACCGTTCATCCATAGCGTCCATATCCGAAGGCACGCTTCTTTCCGGTAAGGAGGAGGATGAATTCAATAAGGCATCGGCGGTAAAGGTAAAGGCAATCATGTGTACGTCGAAACGTCGTGAAAAAGGTGATGTTGACGAGTATGAGCTTTTGAACACCGTATATCAGAAAGTGGCGCAGGCGTCTACCAAATCAGAGCGTTCGCGCGCGGTGTTCGATATATCGCGTTCGAATTACATTGAAAACGTGGCTGGTTTTGTAAGTCCGGCGGCCAGCACCGAGGACATAAAACTCATAACGCTTGAGCAGGCCAAGGAAATAACCCGATTTGTCGATGCCGACACGTATGTCCTTGATGAAAAAACTCAAAAACCGATCCTTAAGTACAGGCTTACCGACGGACGAAGATATTTCGGGATATTCGGGGATCAGTTCAGGACTTCGACCAAACTTTCGGAACCGCTTTCCCAGGATGTTTTCAAGACTATATATCATTCCCAGGAAGACGGGCTTTTCGGTCTTATGCCGCAGGGGTCCGACTATTATTTTTTGAGGGATGCGCCCGGTTTTTTTGAAAAATGGTCCGATTATTTTGCCGGGAAAAAGGATACTTCCGAGGCTTCTTTCTTTAAAGTAACCCAATCCTGGGATTTTTTGCCGTGGCGCACGCTCAATGGCGGATATAAGATATCCGATTTCAAGGGCGATATAGCCAAGATACGTATCGAGGATTTCTGGTTTAATTACGATGAGGACGTCGTTTATTGGTATTATCTCGATCTGAACGGCAACGGCGTTATCGAGGACAGCACGGAAGTCGTAGGCCGCGTCCTTTTTTCAAAAAACGCCGCGCGCGAGCAATCGGCGGATGCGGGGCAAAAAGACGTTTCTTATACGGTAAATTATTCTTACATGGCCGGATCATCGGTTAGAACCGCCGCGCGCGATTTTGTTTTATGCGGCGACATAGAGGCCATGATGCCGGATCAGGTTTTCGACGGTTACGGCCAGCATTCGTACCTGGGTTTCATAGAAGAAAAACGTGACGATATAATGCTTTATCTCGACCGCTCGATTGAAAATCTCGACCGCGCGATAAAAGAAGACGACACTCTCGGAACCAAAACGTCTATTATTCGCCTTCTTGTCGCCGCAAAAAGGCCTTACGCCGCTTCGATCGCGATAAAGTTAGGCGTAAGCGTGCCGGATATCAAATAAATTTAACGGGAAGGAACGTTTTAACACTTGCGTAAAAGCGGCTTCGTTTTTTTTAATTTAGCATTGCTCTCCTTATTTTTAATATTCTCGAAATTTGTTTACGACAGATCGCTTTTTGATTTTGATAAAAAGGCTATTGCGTTTATTCAAAGCTATACCAATGTAATTTTTGATCATATAACGCTTTTATTTACGATAGCGGGAAGCGGCGAAATCACTGGCGTCATATCGCTTGTTATCGCGGCTTTGTTGTTCATTTCGGGGCGCCGCCGGGCGGCGTTTTATTTTTTATTTTATTTTGGAATGTCGGTCGCCGTCGAGTTGGCGTTCAAATTCGTCGTCCCGCAGCCTAAAGTTTTTCCCGAATTCAGGCGCGGCTTGAAAATTCCGGTCCCTATTTATTCTCCGTTTACGCCTTATGCCTATCCTTCGGGGCACGCGACGCGGACCGTGATGCTCGGCGGAATGTTTTATTATTTTATCGACCGGATTGGAAAGATCGACGTTAAAAGTTATGCGAAACAGGCTGCGGAAAAATTCTGGCCGTTTTGGGGAAATCTGGCTGTTTCGGTTGTCTTCAGATTGGGCGGCTACGATAAAAAAAAGGTTTTCATAAGGCGGACATTGAAAACCGTCCTTGTTGCTTTCGTGGCGGCCATGCTCGTTTCGAGGGTCTATGAAGGTTCTCACTGGCCGTGTGACGTTATCGGCGGCGTGTTTCTGGGCGGCTTCATGTTCTCTATGGCGCACGGGCGCCTTAAATAGTATAGTTTGTTCTGAATTTTTATATAAATTTTATTTTAATTAATTAGTAAAAGAGGTTTAAAATGAGAAAAAGAATTTATACTATATTTATTTTTTGCATGGTAATGGTTGTCATGGTTGCGCCGCATTCGGCCGTTTTCGCCAAAGGCGATAGAATCGCTAAAAATATCATTCTTCTTATAGGCGATGGAATGGGACCGAGCCAATTCTGGGCCGCGCAGTTATACAGCAGCCGTATCTTGAAAAAAGATCTCAATATGTTCGCAATGATGAAGGAAGGAAACACGGCTTATATCGTCAATGATACCGCCGATTCCACTGTTACCGAATCAGCCGCGGCGGCTGGACAGATAGCGACCGGCGAGAGGATGGTCGCCCGGACCATCAGCATGAAGGCCGACGGAACTACGGAGGTCAAAACCATTCTTGAGATGGCAAAAGAAAAAGGTATCGTTTCGGGGCTCGTGACTACTTCGGGCATAACGGACGCTACTCCGGCCGCGTTCTCTTCCCACGTTCCGCGCCGCTATGAAGAAGATACGGTAGCGGTTCAACAGGTCAAACTAGGCGTTGACGTTTTGATGGGAGGGCGAAAGCAGTTTTTTCTGCCCGCCTCAAAAGGTGGAAAACGTAAGGATGGTCGTGATATTACGGCGGAAGCGCTAAAAAGCGGATATACTTTCGTCGAAACGGCAAGAGATATGAATTCTTTTTCCGGCCCCGGCAAACTTCTGGGGTTATTTAACATGAGCAATATGAGCTGGGAAATGACCCGCGGTAAGACGGAGGAACCGTCTCTGGCGGAAATGACGGCAAAGACGGTTCAACTGCTTTCAAAAAATAAAAAGGGTTTTTTTGCCATGATCGAGGGCGGAAAAATAGATCATGCGGCGCACGCTAACGACGTGGTCTGCATGATACACGATGTTTTAGCGTTTGACGAGGCCGTTGGCGTCGCCATGGCCTTCGCCAAAAAAAATCCCGATACGCTTGTTCTTATAACGGCCGATCACGAAACGGGCGGTTTCGCCATGATCGGCAAAGACAAGGTTTGTAAGGAATACGTGGGTCTGAATTTTGAGGCTATCGCGAAGATTACCGTTCCGTTCGATTTTATCTGCGAGATCATAGAAAAAGATCCATCTCCCGCGAAAATCAAATCGGTTGTTAAACAATACCTGTCGATAGAACTTACGGATGAGGAGGCAGGGATAGTTTCAGCCGATCAGCTGAAGAAGATGGACCCTTACAATTACAGCTACGACTATTCGCACTCGCTGGCTTTCGTTCTCAGGCCTTATTTGAGGGCCGGGTGGACCGGCCAGACCCATACCGCGACGCCGCTTTACCTGTTTGGAACTGGCCCGGGCTCTAAAATGATCAAAGGCATAATGCATAATACCGAGATATTTCAATTGATGAAGAAGGCTTTCGGCCTTAAATAATCACCGTTTATTTATGGCACAATATCCCGTAATTTCTCTTGAATATAACCGTTTCGAAGCCCGCTTCGCGCAGCCTCTGGTTTATTCCGGCGTAATGTTTTTTTCCGAAGGACGAATCGGGATCGCCTATATAATGAAACATCTTTCCGCCATGTCTTAAAACGCGGAATGTCTCGCCATAAAATTCCGTCGAATAAAGTTCGCCTGCGTGTGAAAATCTTGGCGGATCGTGTATTATCGCGTCAAATTGCGCGTCCTTGAAATTTTTAATTTCTTCATAGACGTTTCCAAAATTGGACTTTATTTTTTCGCTGGTGAAAAAATCGGCCGACCACGGGTTGAATGAAGCGGTTTTAAGTACCGCTTCGTTCCGTTCGAACGACTGTACGGAGTTGGCGCCCTGTTTGACGGCGATTATGGCGGTATATCCGAGGCCGGTGCATGTGTCTAAAACATCCATTCCCCGCTTGACCGCGTCGCGTACCTTGCATCTGGAGTCTTCCCAGGGGCTGATTCCCATGCTTCTATGCATCTTCACTCCGTCTATTTCCATAGTCGGAGCGTCGTCGGTATAAGCCAGTTTTACGTTTCCGGCCTCCGAAGAAAAGTGAATCGGCGTCGCTTCGAGCTTTACGAAATCTATGCCGAATATTTTATTGGGCGAGCTTTTCAAAAGCTCTATCAGTTTATCATTAACCGTTATGGATTCGAGTTTTTCACCCGCAAGCGTTTCAATGCCGAACTGGTTGGTTAAAACAAACCGGTTTTCGCCGGCTTCGATCTTATATTTATGAAACGAAAGGTTAAGATCGAGGCTTACTGCCAGCTCGAAATGATTGCCGTGGTGGATCTTTGCCGCCGCGCGCTCGAGCTGCTCGATTATCGCGACGTTAAAAAATGCCAGTCCTTTATATAACTTTGTCATTCCCACTAAAATACACCGCCGTTATTATTTTGCGTTTTCCATCTCGTCTATTTCGACCGCTTTGCCGTTGTAGCGTATGGCGTAAACAGAGCCCTTCGCCGGATTCACGAAAAAGTAGCGTGTAGTGTCGAACCCCGGTTCGTTATGTCCCGAAAATTCGGCCAGACGCTTTCCTTCCCGTGAAATTTTCAATACCGTTATTTTTCCAGGCGTGAACGATTTCAGAAAAATATTATCTTCGCGGTCGATTCCGATGAACTGGATGTTCTGCGTCTGCGATTCGCGTTTAAGTTCATATATCATTTTTTGCGTTTCGCCGGCCTCGCTTTCCATGAATATCTTCCATGACTTTGAGTCTTCATGGAATTCATAAAATGGATGAGCGTTTTGAGCGGTAAAGTAAAGCCCGGCCGATTTTTTTAATTCGCCCGCGAATTTTCCGTCCGGACCGAATTTATAGACGGCGCCTTCTGAAAAGTCCCGGGCGTAAACGTTTCCTTTTTTATCGACGGCGATTTCGCCTAACTGTTTCAGGCCCGCGAATTTTCCCGGTTCCGGCGCCCCGAAGACCGCTTCCGGCATGCCAAGCGACGAAAATTTCACGATGTTTTTATTTTTGGAGTCGGCCAGAAAAAAAGAACCGTCCGCCGCGACCGCGATATCGGCCATCGTCGAAGCGTGGTCGCGATCGGTGAAGTAATTTATCGATTTTAAAAAGCTTCCGCCTTCCTTGAGGTTGAAAACGGTCACTCTGTGGTTCCTGCAGTCTATAACGTATAATTTTTCGTTCTCGTCAACCGCGCACGAAGACGGACCGTAATACATTCCGAAGGGGATTTTATTGCCGCCGGAACGAAGCAATCCGAGCTGGGTTTCATCGGTCCCAATGGGTATTTCGAATAACTTTTTTCCGAAGCGTTTTTCGCCGCTCGCCGCCTGGTCTTCTATCATGCCCGGCCTGCGCTTTACTTCCGCCGCCGCGTGTTTTGGAAATGTGCCCGTCATAAGGCCGACCGTTACCGCCCCGCCGATGAACGCCTTGAATAAGAAAATAAAATTGTCCTTCATAAAACTCATTTTTCATCTCCGCCTGAAATTCATTAATTTTTAATGGCTCGTGGCAGGCTTAAACTTAAAGCCTATCTCGTGGATTATATCATATTTTGTTTTAGAAATTAATATATTTTTCTTTTATTTAATCCGTCGTGCGCGTCCCAAACCGTTTTGCGCTCTCTCGCGAATTTATAACTTTGCCGAAAACAGCTGCCGATTTGGGGTTCTTGGAGCTTTTTTAACGGTTCTTGTCCATACCCCGATAAAATTAATTACACTTCAAAGATTTTTAATCGACGGTTCGGCGGCGCTGAAATTAACATCATCCGCTGAAATTAACGTCTGGATTTTTCCGGTCGGCTTTTAATAAACCGGAGACCGCGAATAAAATAATTTTTGAGATATAATTTTTCAGCGGTTTTTATTGACCGTCCGAAAATAATATTGTATAATGGATTTAAAAAGTCCTGAATCGTTAAAGTGAAAGGATGTTCGAAGATGTTAAACGTTTACGCCGCGAAATGGTGTCCGCATTGCGTTCGGACGGTGGAATACTTAAAGCGCAAAAACATAGAATTCAAATATCATGAGATCGAAGACATGCCCGGGGATATAGTTCAAAAGGTTATTGACGCCAACGGCGGCGATGATTGGGTCGTTCCTACGTTTGAATATATGGGGAAATGGCGCGAAGGCAAATTTTTCAAAGAAGATGAGCTCGAGCGCGACCTTAAAAACATGGGAGTTATTTAATTTCGGAATGCCGGTTGCCGGTCGGGTGCTTTCCGGCGGAAAAATCATGGCATAATTATAGTAAGCGGTTGAAATAAAAAGAGAGACGATTTTAAAAATCGCCTCTCTTTTTTATATTTTCAAGTTTAAAAGCTTAAAAGTATTTTCCGCAATTATCTGCTTTTTTTAGTCTGGTAGCATTCGCGGCAGTATACGGGCTTTTCCTGAACGGGTTTGAAGGGAACCTGTGTTTCTTTTCCGCAATCCGAGCAGTTAACCGTGAAAAGTTCTCTTTGTGATCTGTCTCCACCGGCGTTGCCACGACCGCCGCGGCCTGATTCCTGTTTGCGTTTCGCGCGGCAATCAGCGCATCTTGTAGGTTCGTTTTCGAAACCTTTTGATTTGTAGAAATCCTGCTCTGAAGCTGTGAATACGAATTGAGCGCCGCAATCTTTGCAAGCTAAGGTTTTGTCCTGAAATTCCATGATAGTTCCTCCACATTGTAGTTTGATAAATTTCTTGTACCTGATCTAATTAAACCCGTTTTGTACAAATTTTTTTCACAAAAAATTTCCAAATACAATAGAAAGGGCATACCAGGTGAATCAAGATTAATAAATTAAGTTTACAGTATATTTCAGCTTTTGTCAAGGGTTGGCGAAAAATAGTTTTAAAGGCCGTTTTCGGCATTTTATGGCGCTTGCGGCTTGGGCTTATTGGTCGCTTGCATTCACGGGCGGCGTCTTTCGCCATCCGACGTTCAAGTATGATAGCTAATATCGCGCACCAAAACAAAAAGAGAGACGGTTTTTGAAACCGCCTCTCTTTTTTATATTTTTAAGTTTAAAAGCTTAAAAGTATTTTTGGGTATTATCTGCCTTTTTTAGCCTGGAAGCATTCGCGGCAATAAACCGGTTTGTCTTGTGTAGGCTTGAAAGGAACTTGCGTTTCTTTTCCGCAGTCTGAGCAGTTAACGGTGAACATTTCTCTCTGTGATCTGTCGCCACCGCGTCCGCCGCCGCGACCTGATTCCTGTTTGCGTTTTGCACGGCAATCAGCGCATCTTGTAGGTTCGTTTTCGAAACCTTTTGATTTGTAGAAATCCTGCTCTGAAGCTGTGAATACGAATTGAGCGCCGCAATCTTTGCAAGCTAAGGTTTTGTCCTGAAATTCCATGATAGTTCCTCCACATTGTAGTTTGATAAATTTCTTGTACCTGATCTAATAAACCCGTTTTGTACATTTTTTTTTCCACAAAAAAAATTTCAAATACAACAGAAAGGGCGTACCAGGTGAACCAAGATTAATAAGTTAATTGTACAGCATATTTTTACTTTTGTCAAGGATTAGTAAAAAATATTTTTTGAGACCGCTTTTCGTTAGTCCGCCATCTCTCTTCAGTCAGCGTACCTGCGGTACTTTTGCTCATTTCGTGGACCGGTCGCTTCCTTGACTGCCCTACAAAAAAAGAGCGTCGATTTTTAAAATCGGCGCTCTTTTCTTCTTATATTTTTATTTAAGTTTAAAAGCTTAAAAGTATTTTGGGGTATTATCTGCCTTTTTTAGCCTGGAAGCATTCGCGGCAATAGACCGGTTTGTCTTGCGTAGGCTTGAAAGGAACTTGCGTTTCTTTTCCGCAGTCCGAGCAGTTAACGGTGAAAAGTTCTCTTTGCGACCTGTCTCCGCCGCCACGGTTTCCCATAGAGTTCTGTTTGCGTTTCGCGCGGCAGTCAGCGCATCTTGTAGGTTCGTTTTCGAACCCTTTTGATTTGTAGAAATCCTGTTCCGAAGCCGTGAATACGAATTGGGCGCCGCAATCTTTGCAAGCTAAGGTTTTGTCCTGGAATTCCATGATAGTTCCTCCATATTGTAATTCGGATAAATTTCTTGCACCTGATCAAAAAACCCGTTTTGTACAATTTTTTTACGCAAAAAAATTTGAAATACAATAGAAGGGGCATACCAGGTTGACCAAGAATTATGTGTTAAGTTTAGCAAACGGTTTTTTTTTTGTCAAGGTTTCGCGTTTTTTTTCTGAAAAAACTCTTGAAACTAATGTTGCTATTGAAATATGGCTATAATGGTGACTCCCGCCACCATGAGTCCGGTGCCGATCGCCCTTTCGCCGATGCCGGATTCGTTGAAAAAAATTCTGCCGTATATGACACCGATCAAAAGGCTCAGTCTTTTTACTGATATCATGTAGGCTACTTTAGTCATACTTACCGCCGTCATATGTGTTATTACCATTACAGAATAAAACAAGCCTGGAAGAATGCAGGATTTTATTATGCCAGGTTCAAAAACCGCTTTTAGGTCGGCGCGGTTCATGGAAATCGCCACAGGCAGCATAGTGACGGCCATAGCCATAAAAAACGTCGCGCCGAAAAAGACGGGCGAAGAATTTTCGACCGCCATTTTGCCGAGCGCGGAGGTGACGCTGTAGATCAGCGAAGTTATGATCATGTAAATACAGCCTCTTTCACGCGTTATTGCGAAAAATGGCTCGAATATGCCATTTTTGAATTCCGAAAGGTTAAGCGTATAGCCGCCGGCCACGATGAACGCGACGCCCAGAAATCCAGCTATTGAAATTTTTTCGCCGAGCATGAAATATGAAACGACGACCAGCGCCGCCGGCGAGAGCGCGAGAAACGGTAGCGTCAGGCTCATAGGGGAAGCTTTTAAAGCCTTTACATAAAAAACCAGGGCGATCATTTCAAGCGGAAGCGCGGTGAAAAAAGCGTAGTAAAATTTAGGGCCTATCGCGGGTAGCGGCGTGAAATAAAGCGCGATCGCAAGAAGCGGAACTGAGAACAGGAGGCGCAGAAACGCCACGGCGTATTCGTCGCGGTTTTTAAGGGCCCTTTTGGCGAGCGCGTCGCTTGTGGCGAGAGAAAATGCGCATAAAAGCGATAGGAAAAGCCATGTTTCTTTCATAGGCGGATCTTTCTAGGGTGTTATCATGAGATGTTACCTATTTTACCAGACGTTCGCTTAAAAATCAATCGTTTAAATTGAAAAGCTGTTGAAAGATATTGATTTAAAACTGTAAAAATGATATTTTAATAGCTGTAAAAGAAATCTCGGCTTTTAAAATATCATTTCGGGATTTTGGCGCCGCCTTCGACGCCATCGATTAAATAAAATGGAGTAAGCATGACAATGGTAAAAAAAATCATTCCCCGTCACCAGGCAATAATTTTAGTTGTTCTCGCGTTCGTATTTCTGGCCGTCATTCCGGTTTTTCTTTCGTTTCCCTCATTCGCGCTCGCGACAAACGAAGTGATCGCCGGTCATCCCTTAGCCGTATCCGCCCCGCCTCACGCGGCTTATACCGTTTCTCCCCTGATGATAATTCCTTTCGTATTGCTGCTTCTGGCTATAGCGGTAATGCCATTTATTAACAAGCACTTCTGGGAACACAACTATCATTACGTTTCATATGCGCTTGGCGCGTTCGTCGTCGTCTATTATATTTTCAGTCTCGGCGCGACCCATAAGGTTTTAGAGACGCTCCATGAATATATTTCCTTCATAGCGCTCATCGGAAGCCTTTTCGTCGTGACGGGCGGCATCGTCATAAAACTTAAAAATGAAGGTAATCCGGTCATTAATGCGGCCATTCTTTTTATCGGTTCGATACTCGCCAATATAATCGGCACTACCGGCGCCTCTATGCTTCTTATAAGGCCGTTCATAAGGATTAACCATAGAAGGATAAGGCCATATCTCGTGGTGTTTTTCATTTTCATCGTGAGCAATGTCGGCGGCGCCCTGACGCCTATCGGCGATCCGCCTCTATTTCTTGGTTATCTTCAGGGCGTTCCATTTTTCTGGGTGATAGAAAATGTTATTCAGATGTGGGGTCTTGCAATGTTTTTGGTTCTTGCGACTTTTTTCGCGCTCGATTATTACCATTACTCGCGGGATAAATTCAAGGGACTTGAAAAACGCGTCGAAGCCGTCGCATTGCATGAGGAGAAGCATTCCGATGCTCGGAACGTAACTGAAATGGCTGCGGAAACTGAAAAACCGCAGCTTAAAGCGGAGAATAAATCCGTTGAAGCCGGTCATGGCGATAAAAAGAGCGTTCAAAACAAGAAAAAACATAAAAAGCATGAAATTGAAGATGACGGGATTTTGACCGATGAGGATGAAACGCTGAAGTTCAAGCTTTACGGCATAACCAATTTCTTTTTCCTTTTCGTCATACTCGTTTCCGTCTTCATGCCGTCGCCCTGGCGCGAACTTGTTATGCTTGGCTGCGCGGTGGGCGCTTATAAGACGACGTCCGCTAAATTTCATGCCGAGAACGGTTTTAATTTCGATCCGATAAAAGAGGTCGCGATTTTATTTATCGGTATCTTTGCTACAATGATGCCCGCTCTCGATTGGCTTGAAGCGAATGCCGCGAGCCTCGGCGTAACGACTCCAGGCCATTTTTACTGGGGCAGCGGCGCGCTTTCGAGCTTTCTTGACAACGCGCCGACCTACCTGAATTTCCTTTCGGCCGCCAAAGGTTTGAACGGCGTTGCCGATGTGACCGCGCTTCTTGCGAATCCGGCGCTTGCTAAATTCGTTATCGCCATATCGCTTGGTTCGGTCTTTTTTGGCGCCAACACTTATATTGGAAACGGACCGAACTTCATGGTTAAAAACATCGCCGAGCAGATGAAGGTCGAAATGCCTTCGTTTTTCGGTTATATTTTCTATTACTCGCTGCCGATTCTCATTCCGATATTCGCTATTGTGTGGGCGGTATTTTTGAGATAAGCGGGTTCAGTCTTTAAAAACAACTTTCAGATCTATCGTCAGATCGTCGAATATGCCGACTTTTATTTCGTCTTCGGAGATATAAATGCCGGGTTTTCCGTATTTTTTATCTTCGCCCGATCTAAAGACCATGACGGTTTTATCGAGCGGCTGGACCATCCAGTATTCGAGCACGCCGTGTTTTTCGTAAAGCGCGAATTTTTCCTTCATGTCTTTCGCGGCGGTCGCGGGCGATAATATTTCTATAACAAGGTCCGGCGCTCCAACGCATCCTCTATCGTCTAACTTTGATTTATCGCATACGACGACAATATCTGGCTGGACGACGGTGCCTACTTCTTCGTCTCGCGCGTTTTTTTCGGCGAATCGCACGTCGAAGGGGGCCAGATAAACTTCGCAGGTTTTTCCATTCAGATAATTCGAAAATTGTCTGTGCAGATCTCCTAGGATTTTCTGGTGAAATCTCGAAGGCGCGGGAGTCATATCATAGGCTACTCCGTCGATCAATTCCCGGCGCTCGTTTTCGGGCCATGTTAAATAATTTTTATACGTGAATTTGTCTGCGTCTTTTTTTAATGGTATGCCCATATATGTCGGCCTCTGTTTAGTTTTCCGGTTTCGAACTTTATAAAGGCGTTAGCGTCGTCGCGGCGCTGAAATTCCGGGTTATTTTACGCTGCTTCCCGGCCTTCGTTTTTAATGTCTTCGCTTTCGTCATAAACTGTATCCGGGCAAATATCGATGCAATTGTATGGGTCGCGGCATCCGGAAATATCCCATGCGAGAGTGCCGTTCATTATGGTGCATAGATTTTTGAATTCATCGATATTTTTGATCCTTTCAAAAACGCCTTTTTGCGATAAAATCCACTGACAGTCATAAATTTTTATTTTTCCGTTATCGTAATATAATTTTACTTTGAAGTCGCCGACCGGCACAACCTGAAAAAGCCTGGGTCTT
>CAZJFS010000084.1:0-18701 GCA_964545075.1 uncultured bacterium | reverse complement strand
ACGGCGAAGCCTTTGATCGGACCGGTTCCATAGAAATAAAGAGCGAGTGCGGAAATAAGCGTGGTTAAATTAGAATCCCATATAGCGAGGAAGGCGCGGTCGAAACCGGCTTCGATCGCGGCGCGAATAGTTTTTCCGACCTTAATCTCTTCCTTGATTCTTTCAAATATAAGAACATTGGCGTCAACGGCCATACCGAGAGTAAGAGCGATACCGGCGATACCGGGCAACGTCATAGTACTTCTTAAGAGGGCCATTACCGCGAAAAGGAAAAGGATGTTAAGCGTAAGAGCGAGAGAAGCTACAAAACCGCAAAACTTGTAATAAGCGATCATAAATATGAAAACGAGCGCCGCGCCAAATACTGAAGAGACGACGCCCTTATTGATTGAATCCTGACCGAGGGACGGTCCTACGAGCGTCGCGCTGGCTTTTCTGATGGGAGCGGGAAGCGCGCCGGCGCGAAGTATTATCGCATATTTTTTAGCGACTTCGTCTCCGAAGCTTCCGGTTATCTGAGCGCGTCCCTGGGTGATCGGCGTCTGGACGACGGGAGCCGTCTGGACTTTTCCGTCAAGTATTATAGCAATATTTTTATGAAGGTTTTGCGTAGTAATTTCGCCGAATTTTTTGGCGCCTTCGGCGTTAAATTCCATTGCAACGCAAAGTCTCTGTGTTTCGTCGAACGAAGGGCGCGCATCGACAAGCAGATCGCCGGTCATGAGAACTCTTTTTTCGACTACATATAAGGGAATATTCGCGTCAGAAGCGTTTTCCTTTATCCCGGGAAGTATCTCTTCGTCGGCTTCTACTTTATCGTTAAAAGTAGCGGCAATTCTTTTCATAAGGCGGAACTGAAGCTGAGCGGTCGAGCCGATTACGTCAAGGGCTTTCTGGACGTCACCTTCGCCGGGAAGCTGGACCCTGATCTTGTTTTCACCAAGCGTCGATATCTGAGGTTCTTTAACGCCAAACTGGTCGATACGGTTTCTTATGATCTCAACGGCTTTTCCCGCCGCGTCCTTAACGGACTTTTTAATTTTTTCGTTATCTATGGAAAGTTTCCATTTATTGTCTAATTTAGCGAGGATAGCGGGCTCGGAAACGCTCATCGACGCTTCCGCGCGGTCCATGTTTTCTTTTGAGGTTTCGCTTATGGTTATAGTAAAGGATGCAGCGTTTTCATCTTTTGAAAATGTTGCGCCGACCACGTTGTTTTTCTCGAGAGATTGTTTCAACTGATCGATTTTGCTGTTGAGGACGTTTTTGGCGAGTTCGGCTTCGTCAACTTCATAGACGAGATCGATACCACCGCGAAGATCCAGACCGAGGTTGATTTTTTGATTAATGGGATAGATGCACCAGATGGCCAGTATTACCAGCACAACAATGAACATGACCTTAAACCTAATGTTCATTACCAAAACTCCTTTACTTTAAATGTTGATTTTTATGTTCAACAAGAATATATTACACTTAACGCATATGTTAAATGTGGCATTATTGTATCATCATTTGAAACGAATGTCAAATGGTATTTTATTTTTTTAAAGAAAAAGAAGGTTGGATTTGCTTTTAAATTTTCTGAAACATACTTAAAATTTTATTATAAAAATATTTACTTTTAAAAAAAACCGTGATAAAATTTCTCGAAGGTTTTTAGCGTAAAAGCCTAAATTTTATATTTATGAAAAAAGGAAGATGAATAAGTGGACTTTTCAACTTGCGAAAATTATTTAAATAGATTTTGCGCGGCATTTATATTCTATGCGGCGCTTATTTTATCGGCCATGACGCTCATGCCCGATTCCATCGTCCCTATACAGCTGCCAGCAATCGTAGTTTCTTTTATGCGCACGCTTGGGATGCCCCTCAATCCGGCCAATACGGAAAGCGCTTTTTACGCTTCGCTTTTTATCGCCGCGCTCCTTATAACCGCAGCCTTTTTAATACTTCCAAAGCGCATAATCTCTGAAATGAATTTCTGGCTTATGATAGCCATCTTTCTTATGCTGCCATTCCTTTATTCCCGCGATACAAAGGAAAACTTCCTCCTCGTGAAAGAAACGGCGCTTAGAATGTTTTTGATCTCCATGTTCGCCATATATCTCTTCAGAAGACTTTCGCATGGCGCTTTTTATGACGATCTGGCGAAGGTGCCCTGGCATTTATGGGCGTTCGTCGGAATGGGCATAACTTCCTTTCTCTGGACAAAGACGCCTTACTCTACCTTTCACTATTCGCTGATATTCATCTCCTATCTTGTTTTTTTCATCGTCATGTCAGACACGATTAAGAAACCGTGGCAGTTCTACTCGCTTTCAGATATTCTGATAACCGCCGCATCCATAGCCTCCGTATACGGAATACTTCAATATTATCAGGTAGCCGGAACCGGCCACAACTACGACCCCCTTTTCGGAACCGGCGAGGTCATCGGCAACACCGATCGAAAAAGGGTTTTCTCGTTTTTTGGAAACCCGGTCTTTCTTGGCGTTTATCTGGACGCGGCGCTTCCGATCGCTTTCGCTATGTTTGTATCCTCATTCGCGACAGGCGTGCGCTGGGCCCACAAATATGAAAAATTCCTCCTGCGCTCCCAGGTGCTGCTGTCGCTTTTTGCCATAGTATATTCGTTCACCTTTATGGCGCTCGCCAATTCGTCGGTATCTTCGCTTATGGATTCCTTGAAATCAAAAGGCACCCCGCTTTCAGACGGCCAGGTCTCCGACCTTATCGTGGCGGCGGGATCGACCTCCTTCATCGTAGCTCCAGTGCTTTTTGCCTGCCTTGTTTTCGGCCTGATATTTCTTTACCATCAGCTTCCATACTGGCAGGAACATGAAAAACAGATTTATCGGCTCGCTAACGGCTTATTCTGCTTCCTTTCGATATTCACCTGCATCTTTATAACGTTCACCAGAACCGCCTGGATAGCCACCGCCGTATCGCTTTTCGCTTTCGTCGTCTATCTCATACTGTACGCGCACGACCTGCTTTATGCGTACCGCAAGTGGATCATCGGCTTCGTAACGCTCTTCGCCGTGGCGACGATTTTTCTGACCGCCACATATTTCAGGGCCGGGTCGCTCAACCGCGGAACCGAATCGATAGAGAACCGTTTCAAATCGGCGTTTACGGTCGTACAGCGAATAATGCTATACGATATAACGCTTAACGTGATAAAATTAAACCCGATACTGGGCCATGGACTCGGTTCATTCGGCTATATGTATCCGATGCACCAGGCAAAATTTTACGCTGGCGAATTCAGATATTTCATAGACTGGATAAACTCATTCGGAAAGATGTCGCTTCCTAACAGAATGATAAATTTCGTCGTCTGGTCTTTTGACAAAATCACCAAGGCCGGCCTGTACCAGACCATGATGACGCTTTATTTCATAGTATTTTTAATAGGCGGAACGCTTCTTTTAATATATTATAAAGTCCTGGCGAAGCTTCGAGGGTTCCTCAACGCCCGCGGAACGCTTTTAAGGGAAGCCGCCATCGCATATTTTATAGCCCTTGCGCTGCCTCTTCTACTGGTCTTCTCGAAATTTTTAGGCGCCAATAAATACTACCTCGGACTCAACGACAATATCCTTTCCATAAATCCCGACGACTATCAGTGGCTCTCGGCCGGCTTTGCCCACGTCCACAATGAGTACCTTCAGGTGTGGTCGGACATGGGGATCTTCGCGCTTCTTATTTTTCTCTATGTTTTCTGTGATTATTTTTATAAAGGCTCATGGCTTTTGAAGAAACTTAAGAACTCGCCGGACCGCATTATAATAATCGGTTATCTTTGCGCGATAATAGCCTCGCTGGTCGAATCGATAGCTAACTTCCCATACCAGCGCATAATGCCGGTCGTCATAGCGACGGTCGGATTCACGCTCATATTTAACGGCCGCAGGATTTTCGCCGAATATATCGCCTATAACGAAGAAAACAGCATCGAACTCGAAGATGAATTTCAGGAAAACGCGGTCATGATAGACCAGAAAGCTTCCAGATCCTATAAATATTGCGAAAACGACGGCCCGCTTTTTGACGATAGCATGCCTTCAGGCCTGGACAAATCACAAAGGCAGCAAATCATCGGAAATATTCCTTTTTACGCGGTAGTTTCAGTTATGATTCTCAGCCTGAATTATTTCCCGATAAGATACGTCCTCGGAAATATCGACCTTAAATCCGGTCACACATTCATTTCTCAGGCGCAGATGGTCAGAAGCGATCCCAATAACGGCAATGAAAAATTCAATCTTATAATCAAGGAAGGCCTTAGATACCTCGAACGCTCCACTCAACGGGTTCCTTATAACCCGGAAGCATGGTTCTGGTTCGGCGATACGCTAAAGCTTATCGGCCGATATGACGAAGCTATCGAAAAATTCAATAAAGCTCTCACATTCACAAATACCAAACATGTTTTTTATTCAAAGGGCATATCATACTTTGAAAAATACAAGCAGAGCGGCGATAATAAATTTATGGACACCGCGCTCGAAAACTGGAAAAACGCCATCGCGGTCAATCCCAACTTCCCGCAGCCGCTGTTTCACCTTGGATATTATGAATTCCAGAAAGGCAACTTCAAGGATTCTTACGAATACTTTAAAAAAGCCATAAAATGGGACAGCGATAAAACATTCACCGACGCTTACCGTTTCGGCGGAATAGCGGCTTATTACCTGAAAGAAATGACCGAGGCGGTCAAGCTTCTTACGCAGGTCAGGGAAACTTCAAGCGGCCGGGGCGTAGATAAATATCTCGGCGGAATATATTATCAACAGTCAAAATATGAAGAAGCTCTTCCGTGCCTGGAAGACGCTTTTGAAGAAAGCCCCAACGACAGTGAAGTTTACGCAAGCCTTATAAACACTTATAAGCGCCTCAACCAGTCGGAAAAGGCTATCGCCGCGTTCCAGAAAAAAAATGCAGCGATAAAAGATACGCCGCAGTATACTTTTGAACTCGGCCGGCTTTATGCGATCCTCGGAAATACCGATAAAGCGCTTCTCGAACTTGGAAAAGGCGTTGAAAAATCGCCGAACGACATAAGATTCCTCGAAGAGATCGGCAGGATCTACTTCGAAGAAAAAAAAGATTACAACACGGCCATAACCTTCTGGGAAAAAATAGTTAAGATAGAGCCCGACAACCTCAGATGCCTTTACAACTACGGCGCATGCAACTACAGGCTCGGCAATCTTGAAAAAGCCCGCGAATTATGGCTAAAGGTTAGCGCAAAGGATAAAAACTATCAGGGCGTCCGCGAACATCTTAAAACCGTGGAAGAAATGCTTTCGAAAAATAATGGTAAAAAGGGCGCTCCGGAACCGGCCGTACCCGAAAAAAACGAACGCAAAACTTTTTTTAATTTCTAAGCCGGAGTTGTATAAATGAAATTTAAAGTTGTTTATGTTTTCTTTATGCTAATTTTCATGCCGCTTTTTGTTTTACCGTCAAAAGCCGCTGCGGTGCCGCTTATGCTCAATAACGTCCCAACTACCGACGTTACGGCGCATAACGACCTCTCCTTAATGTTGAGTTATTATGGATACGACTATAAAACCCCTCAGACTACTCCCACAAGCTCTTTCGTCTACAGCATGGAATACGGCTTCAATAAATGCGAGCTCGGTTTCGACTATACCATGAAAAAAGAATTCGTCGATATTGGCGGCTATCCAGGCCCGATGGCGTGGAACTTCAAATGGAGGATCATGACCGAAGGGTCGGACCCCGTATCTCTGGCCGTAGGAACTTTTTACGCCGGAGCAAAATCATATAATAACCAGTATTACGGCGCATCTCCTTATTTCGTTTTTTCGAAACAGTTCCAAAACGCAAGGCTTCACCTCGGTTATCAAACAAACCTGCTGGGCACTAAGGAAGCTGACGCGGACAACGCCAAAAGCCGCGGCATTATAATCGGACTTGACGGAACTGTCATAAAAAGCGAAAAAAATCCCGTCACTCTGATGCTCGACTACACCGGCGGTCCGCTTGCAACCTACGGCATCGGCTTATACCAGCCAATAAATTCAAAATGGTCATGGACATATAGCTTTTACAAACCAGCCAAAAACGAACTTCCGATATCTCAGGTCGAACTCGCCGACCAGCATTGGTTCGGCATAAGCTACACAATGCAGTTGAAATAAAACGGATTAATTACTATAAAATCCGGATTCACAGTCCTGAAAAAATCATCAAACGCTAAAATATTTTAACATCCGAAATTAAGCTATCCAAATAAAAAAAAGCGGCCGCCGGCAATATCCGGAACCGCTTTTTTTTATTTGGCCGCTTTATCCTCTTACTTAATGGTGGCAGGAACCGCAATTGTGCGAACTGCAGGAACCGCAGCTGTGATCGGTAGAGGCGGAACTTTTCGCTCCTTCTCCGCCGGTGAAGCCGAAAATAGAAACCATTTTATCGGTTTTTTCCGATCCGCACGAAGCGCAAGCCGGATTCGGATCGCGCTTCATCTGTATCTTTTCAAAAACCGTCCCGCACTTCGAACATTTAAATTCAAATATGGGCAATTTCAATCACCTCCATTTTATAATAGAGAATAGTTTTTGATTTTTACTTAACTTCTTCAGCGTTAAGCGGCACGCTCTCCGAATGACTGTTAAATTCAGGCGCATACATACATTCAATGTTCGCCATGCCGTTTTGATATTTTCCACGGTGCTGGACGCGGAGCTGGTATTCAAAGACATAGGTTCCTTTGGGAAGATAGTCGATATAAAAATGCGACGCCGTGTCCCTGGTCGATTCATAATAGCGAAGGCCGTCCTGATATTTATACTGCGAAAGCACGTTGACAGGTTCAAGCCCGCTTCCGCGCTGATCCTTCATATGAACGTATTCCATATCGCGGTCGGTACGAAGTTCTATCCTGATCACGAGAAGATCGCCCACGCAGACGCTTGCGCCCACCGGCTCTATAACGGGACCGCTTTTCGTATCCCGCTTCACGAATACGCTCTTTTTAAGCGTCAGCGGATTCTGCTCATGCGGCGTGACCTTCGACATGTCTTCCATGTACTGCCAGTGCGCGCCGCCCCATGCGACTCCGGCGTCGGTTTTTTTGACGATTATATCGCCGAATTCAGGCTTGACTTCGGACGCAACATATCGCTTCTCATAAAAACCGGTCCCGGCTTCAACCTTCTGCGGCTCGATCTTGTTTCCGCCGACCGTAACCTCGACGAGCGCGTTTGACGCCAGAAGGTTCTCCCCACGGCATAAAAGCGAATATATGGCGTCTGACGTCGCTTTCGTCGTTTTCCAATCCTGGGTCTGCTTTTGTTTTAAAAGCCAGACCTTGCAGTCCTCCACGGATTTCGTATCATCCGTCACTTCAGCGAAAGCCTCGATCATAAGAGCCTGGGTCTCGATGGGAGCCCGGTACCACCACCATGAAAGTTCCGTTTCCCCCCAGAACATTCCGAGTTCTTCACTTGTCTGACTGCGCTCTTTTATGGATGCCATGATTTTCTTAGGCGTCTCTTTGTCGCCGAAACGGTACAGCGCTAACGCCAGATGACCCTGGCTCATGCGATTATCAAGCTCAAGCCAGTATTTTTCGGCCTGCTTGAGAAAGTAATCGACGGCCTCCTTAGAGTCAGGCGAAATAGCCCTGTCCTTCAAATAAAAACTGCGGCCGTATAGATAAAGCGCTATCGTCGTGCCGAGATTATTTTGATTTTTATGACCATCCTTTAAAATATCGCGGTAAGTTTTATCGATCCAGCGGTCGAGATGATCCAGCGCGCGAATGGCAATATCAAATGAAACCTTGTTGATCTCAAGATTTTTCATGCGGCCGAAACCCGTTACTATATAAAGCGTAATGTAGCTGTCGGGATATCCGCCCGGAAACCACGGCCACGCGCCGTCCGAAAGCTGCATATTCTTAAGCTTTTCGTATGTCGCCTTAAGTTCGGCGGACAGCCTGTTATCGTCGAACAATATGCCTATGTTATGTTTGGCTTCCGTCTCGTTCTTGCCCTGCACGACCCATGGCGTTTCAAGAAGCGCTACGCTTTTTAGCTGTTCGTTTTTTTCAAGGTTCGATAAAAGAACGTCAGTTCCTTTCCAGAGATCGAAAACGCGGCGAATCTTCGAGTCGGAATCGGCTATATGCTTCGCCAGAGCGTTCGCGTAAAGCCTGTTGAACGTTTGCTCGGAACATTCGTGCGGAAATTCCATCAGATAAGGAAGCGCCTGAACGGCGTACCATGAAGGATTGGATGTCATCTGCACTGTAAAAGATTTATTCCGCAGCGTGTCGGATTTAGCCGAAGCTATAAGTTTTTCGAACTTGAATTTCTTTTCCGCGATGCCGCGTATCGGAAGCGGGATCGATTCCTGAACGAATATCCTCCTGCTCAGAACCGGCATTATCCCTTCCTCGCCGTCCGACTGATTGCCGGCGGAAGCGACAGCCTTAAATTTTACCATGTCTATTTTATTGTCGGGAACCATCAGTTTCCAGTAAAACGATCTGGACTCTTTAGCTGGAATCTTCACGTCCTGATCCGTCGCGGCATTCGAAAAAAGATCGTCAACCGGTTTTTCGGAAACGGGATCGAGAAGCGTCAGACGCACTTTGCCTGAAATTTCGGATTCCACCATATTGGTTACTTTTACGGAGAACCACAGCTCGTCGCCTTCCCTCAAAAAACGCGGCGGATTGGGAACTACCATAAGGTCCTTCTGAGTGACGGCATGCTCCTCTATAAGGGCGTTCTCAAGATTCACGCCGTGAGCGAAACCCATAAAATGCCATTTTGTAAGCGCCTCAGGCATTTTAAAAATTATTTTAACGGTCCCGTCGGCATCCGATAAAAGCTGCGGGAAAAAAAACGCGGTTTCATTGAGGTTCTTGCGAGCGGCGACCTTCGAAAGGTCGGGCTGGGCGACTTCGCTCTGTGCCCTCGGTTCCGATAAATTATCGCCCGGGCCGTCAAAGGCGGCAGCCGAACTCTTGGCCATATTTGTTTTCATTTCAGGCGCGCCCCCGGAAGGCATAGCCGAGGGCGAAGTCGGGACCGCGCCGACCGACTTCATTCTGGACACATCGGAACGCGATTCCATTTTAAAGCTCATTCCGCCTTCTTCGTCATAGTAATCGACGCCTTTGCCGTTTCTGGAATATACGTTGCCGTATCCGTAATAATTCTGGACTATCTCATTGAGGAAATTCGGATATATGCGCGAGTAGCTCACCATATACACCGTAGAGGTGTTAATGTAAGGCGCGTAATTTTGCTTTGCGTTGGAGAACCTGTTATTCACGTTACTGTTATCGGAACGGAAGAGGCCGGCGAAAGTATTCCAGCGAAGAGGCGCGAAAGCGTCCAGCGACTCGTCATAAAGCGCCGCCACGAATTCGGCGGCCGTATGCTCGGCGCCGGGACCTTTTATTTTTATCGTCCATGTTTCATCCTGACCGGGAACAAGCTTGGACCTATATGTTTCAAATTTTATATCGAATTTTTTATTTGACCAGGGAACGCTGATGCTGACGGCGTTGGAATAAAGCCGACCTTCTCTGACGTATGTCGTGGCGACCATAAAGCCGCCGCGGTATTGCTCGCCAACGGGAATTTCGAACGTATGGGCGGTTTCGCCGGGAGCGGTCCAGTAACTTTTCACGATCTGGTTTTTATGGATTATTTCAATATAAGCGCTGCCGCTCTCATACCCCGTTCCCCAAAATGCCGTGAATTTATCGCCGACTTCGACCGAAGTTGACCTGACGACGAAATACTCCGGAACGCTGACGTTGAATTTTTTAGCCGCGGGGTCTATGACGATAATCGGAAGAACCGACTTGACCTTATTTCCAAAACGATCGTTCGAAGTCAATATCGCGCGGTAAGATCCGGCGGCGAGTTTGACCTCGATACTCGAGGAACCCTTTCCGTCTGTATTAAAGCCTTTTTTATCGACGGATTTTCCTATGGGCCAGAGCGCGTAATTGGAAGAATTTTCATCCCCGTCCAATACCGATTTTTTCCCGCCCGCGGAAAACATCCAGTACCAGTAGCCGAAATCAAACGCGAGATCGGCTTTGACCGGAGATTTCGGACCGGCAAGTTCGAATATTTCGACGACGCCTTCGGCCGCGATAGGCTTGCCGTCTAACGTTTTAGTGTCGATCGATATTTTGACCGGCTCCGAAGTTACCTGCCATTTTTCAGCGGTCAGGGACGCTTCCATCGCGGTATCGCCAATCCTTATGGACTGGGAGCCTCCCCGCGTCTCGCCCGTTCCGTCGGTAACGTCGGCGTAAACCATATAAACAAATGTCGTTCCTTCGGCCTTCGCGGCTTCGTTATCCGCCAGCGCCTTGAATTTCACGGTAAACTTGCCGGCGGCATCCGTCTTCATTTTTCCGTTCGCGATCTCACGCGCATTGTTCGCGGGAACCGGCCCATGCCAGAAATAGCACCACCATTGGGGCATTCGGACTTCACGCGTAACCCTGTATTTGACCATGGCGGAATCGATAGGCGCGCCTGTATATGAAACGGCCTCGCCTTCCACCGCGACATCGTCGTTAAGTTTAAACTGCTGTTCAGGCTTTTTAACTTCGACCGTAAATTTAGGCCTCTTATATTCCTCAACCCGCACGGTGCAGTTTCCGCCGGGACTTGAAGCGATTATATTCATAGTTCCCGCTGCCCTTCCGGACGGAGCGGTAAAGCTTCCCGAGAAGGAACCAAAATCATTGCTTCTGAATTTTTCGCGGGCTATCTCCTGATGGTTGTGGTCTCTGAAAAAAACCGTGACGTTCTGGCCGGGCAGGATTTTATAGTCATCGGAGAACTTGTTTACGTTTATGCATATTCCCTTGAAATTTATGATCTGGCCGGGGCGGTAAATGGCCCTGTCCGTAAAAAGCATCGTCTGCGCGCCGCCCGTGTCCGAATGTCCCTTATAAGCATTGGTGACATGCGGATCGATGAATTCTGATTTATCGTTATCGGTAGCATAGATAAGTCCGCCGCGCCTGTAATTTTCCGTTTTAATCGAGTAGCGGCCCATTTCGTCGGTCTGAGTGGTCGAAACCACCTCGTATTTTCTGTTCCTGCGATCGTAGTTATCCGGCAGATCATAGATCTTGACAGTCGCATTTTTTACCGGGACGCCGGTATCGCTGTTTAAAACGAGCCCCTCGATACCTCCGTCGCGCGTCCTTGAAATGATGGAAATATCGCTAACCCACAGCATGCAGTGCACTATGCGATTCTTCGCCAGCGAAAAATCTTTTTTATAACTTGCGAATATCCTGTAAAATCCGTGCTTAAGCTCGGGAACATAAACGGACGCCATCGCCTGTTTATAATCGTCCGTCGGCTTTAATTGAACGGTCCATTCGGCTTCGGGCTTTTTAGACAGAAGCGTTTCCAGCTCTTCCTTATCTATCCAGTTAAAATTTTTCCGTGAGCCTTCATCCAGGTAATCGTGCCAGTCGTCTCTGACCGCGCGGAAAGTTATGGCATCGATATTCTTATATTTAACGCTTAAACTCGATTTCTTGCCGGCCAATACCACTCGTTCAGCCGATATTTCCATCTCTTTAGACTCAATCTTGATCATGAGCGCCTGGCACTCGCGGCCGCCGTATGAATTCGGATAGGCCTTGGCGCCTTCAGACGCTATTTTGAGCGCTTCAACGAAATTCTTGCCGGATGACGTCTTCTCCGCGGCGCCCCCTCCATCTTCCGAGCCGCCTGAATAAACTTCATTAGCCCAGTGATACGTCGCCAAAGCCGAATATTCGGATTTCTTATATTCGGCCGCTATTTCCTTCATTCTTTCAATGAACTTTTCGGATTTTTCGGATCCCGACGAAACATTTTTAAAATAGATAAGCCGCCTGATATCCAGGTCTAAAAAAGCGTCTTTATCGGCGTCGTTGATATGAGACGCCATAAGCCGCTGAAAGATTTTCAAAGCGAATAATTTCGAGGAATTATCATCGGTAGTTTCAGGCTTATAATTAATGAATTTCGAGGCTTCCGCTAAAACATCCGAAGCGGCTCTTATTTCAAAAGCGTCCTGCGGCTGCGCGGCCGCCTGCTCGCCGGAAGTATAAAATTCAAGGGCTTTATTGGCCGTAAAATCAAATAACGTCGGCCAGAGCGCCGAAAGGCTCCCGGATTCGATAATTTCCTTGAAATCAGATATTTTTACGGCTTTAAGCTGTATCTCTTCAGTGAGGACGTCCTGATGAAGATCAGATATTTTTTTAAATAGTTTAGGAAGGTCCCACGTGGTAAAATCTTTTTCGGATAAGCCCGCGGTCTGCGTGCGATTCATGAAACGGTATCGATTGCGGGAAAAATAATGCCAGTACCACTGGGCAAGGACCGCTTTCATCAGCGGTTTCATGCGCGGATCAGCCTTTTCGATCTCTTCCTGAAGACGTTTTATCTTTTCTTCCGGTTTATTTCCGGCTATGTTGGATTCAAGAACTATCTGTTTGCACAAAGCCGCGAGCGCCTCGCCGGACTTGCCAGAACCGAGCGCGATCAGATAAATCTGTTTGAGATTATCGACCGCCGTCTGAGGAAGCCCCTCATTTTGAGCAACATTGACCTTTCGCCATAATTCAACGGTATCGGTCGCGCCGGCGAATGAATTAAAAAAGGATAGAAACAGAATAATTAAAATTATTCGGACCTTTAAAATAAAACCACCAAAAAGCTTTGTGTTCGAATTATTCATGAATTGACTCCTTTTTTATTAATTTTTATAAAAATCATAAACGTTTTCAAAATTTCAGTTTATCATAATATTTTCTGATTTTCAATGGCATTTTAATTTTATAAAAATCCAGCGTTAATTCAACCGGAATTTGAATATAATTTTTCAGTTTATTATTGACATATCACCGCTTTTTATGTAAAATCTTTAAATGGCATGGGTTTGTTATATTTAAAAACAAGACCCGGCATTTCCAAATCTTTCCCGCTTGACGAAGGCGCTTTAAAAATGCCCGCGCATATTGATTCAGCCTGAAATTGAAGAATCTTTACGGAAAGAGCTGGAATTTCATTTCAAGTTATAAAGCTTAGTTTAACAAAATTAAATAACGGTATCGCAATGCCGTTTTTCAGGAGAGTTCAATGAAAAAGAATTGTGTTTTTATTTTCCTTCTCGTCTCAACGTTATTGCTGTGCTTTTCATCGGGCGCTCCGAACGCGCTCGCGACCGGAAATGAGGACGTTGTAAAAAAACTTCTGATAATATCAACCGGCGATCCCCAGGGCCTTTATTTTTACTGCGGAAAAAGAATTGAAAAAATACTTAATTTAACCGGCAAAAATTCCAACGCAATATGTAAATCAACTAACGGCGCCCTCGACAATATAAAAGCGGTCGCTTCGGCAAACGCCGACTTCGGTTTCAGCCAATACGATATGCTTCTTCGCGCGGTCGGCGGCGAACCGGACGGCGTCAACGCTAAAAATCTCTGCCTGGTTACCATATTATTTCCAGAAGTTTTCACCATAGTCGGCAACAAAGGCATTAAGAACGTTTCAGATTTTTACGGAAAGTCTATTTCAACGCATCTTCCCGGTTCGGGTATCCGTCTCAATTCAGCCCAGATCTTAAAAGCGGCCGGCCTCGCCGGCCATGTCAAGCTTATCGACCTTAATATGCGGGACACGGAAAAAGCTTTTGCCGAAGGCAAAATCGACGGTTTCTTTTCAGTGATCGGGATGCCTGCCTCTACGATAACCAATTCAATTTCGCGGGTCAAAGATTCAAGCGTCATCCCTATCTCGGAAGAACTCCGTCAAAAGACCGTCGAAATTATAAAAGGTTTCGTACCTTACGAAATACCCATTCTTACATATTCCAACAACGATTCAATAAGCACGATCGCCACATTCGCTGTAATATTTACACAAGAAGGCACAAGCGATGAGCATGTTAATGATATTCTAAAATCAATATATTCCCTGCCAGACTTTAACGCTGAAGGCGCTTCAGGAAAAGTCAGATATGTTTCACAAAAAAATGCGAAAAAATTCCTGGAAGGCGTAAAAGGTATAAAAATCCACAAAGCGGCCAAAAAATTTTTTGACGTTAAATAAATATATATATATCAGGAGGATGGTATGAAGAAAAACTTAACGGCGGCTCTTGCGATAATTTTTGTTTTTATCGCGGGCATTATCGGTACATCTCACGCAGGATCGATCGATCCAAGAGTAGAGGCTGAATTCCAGAAAAGAGGCCTTGAAACCCCGTTATCTGTAATTGTCAGGCTTAAATCACAGGTCGTATTTAAAGATATTCCGGCTTCGCCTTCACGCGTTAATTATGTGAAAAAATCGCTTCAAGCACACGCGAGAATATCACAAAAGCCTTTGATCGATTTTATAAAATCACTCGGTCAGAGCATAAAAGCAGAATCTTTATGGATAACCAACGCCATGGTAATAACGGGCAATCGCAATATAGTCAGCATGATAGCTTCGAGGCCCGAGGTAGACATGGTCTATTTAAACGCTACGGTGACCATTGGCAAACCGCTTCCCGCTAAACGCATCTCTCCCTCAAAACCCGATCAGATATGCGAATGGAATATAGAAACAATGAACGTTCCAGCCATCTGGACCAAATACAATCTCCGCGGTGAAAACGTCAAAATAGGCCATCTGGATACCGGATGCGACGCATCTCACCCTGATTGCGCCGGAAAAATATACGCTTTCCATGATTTTATATCGGAAAAAAACGACGTTGCTTATGACGATCAGGGACACGGAACCCACACCATAGGGACCATTATGGGCGGAAATGCTTCCGGACGCTATATAGGCGTAGCGCCCAACGCGACAATCGCCGTAGCTAAAGTATTTGATCAAAACGGAAGCGCGAAGGATGAAACACTTTTGAAAGCGATGCAGTGGATAATGGACCCCGATGGCGATCCCGCGACCAATGACGCTCCACGGCTTGTTTCAAACTCATGGGGTTCAGACGAAACAGTCAAGACATTCTGGGATGCTGTCGAGAGCTGGCGCGCGGCAAATATTTTCCCTCTATTCGCCGCCGGAAACTCAGGTCCTTCAGCAAAAACGGTCGGAACTCCCGGCGGGCTTTTAAACGCGGTCGCCGTCGGCGCCACCGATAAAAACGATAAGATCGCTTCCTTCTCATCCCGCGGTCCGATATTATGGGACGGCGTGGCTACTATAAAACCAGATGTTTCAGCTCCAGGTCAGGACATTTATTCGGCCGTTCCGGGCGGAAAATGGGGCTTAAAATCTGGCACATCCATGGCCACTCCAGCGGTCGCCGGAGTTATAGCCCTTCTTTATCAAGCTAACCCGGATCTTTCAATAAACGATATAACGCAGATACTTGAAATGACGGGGAAAGACCTTGGCGCTCCCGGCAAAGACAACGATTTTGGTTCATGCCGCATAGACGCTTATCAGGCCGTTACGCGCGTGCTAAATTCCGGGGTTCTCTCGGTAAAAGTTACGGACGACAACGGCGCGCCTTTAATCGCGAATGTCGAAATAAATGATAAACTCAACTTTGAAACAAAAAATGACGGAACATTTAAAACTACTCTCGAAGCAGGAAACCACAAGCTGAAAGTATCATGTTTCGGCTATATATCCGAAACCAAGGGCGCTACGATCGAAAAAGATTCCATAAAGAATATCGAAATTAAATTAAAAACCGCCCCGCTTACGACAATAACCGGAACTGTATCCGATAAGCTCACCAATGCTCCTCTTCCGGCTAATGTTTCCGTTTTAAACACGAATATCGCGCAAATTCAGACTGACCCGAAAACCGGCCGGTTCCTTCTTTCGATTCCGGCTGGCGACTATAAACTTAAAGTTGCATCCTTCAAATATAAAACCGAAATAACGAACGTCACCGTTACAAGCGATGAGCTCAAACTCGCCTTTAAACTCGAATCGCTTCCATCGGTTCTGGTTATCGCCGATTCCAGTGACGCCAAAATACAGAAATTCTATAAAGACTCGCTCACGGACGCCCAGATTAAATATACTTATTTCGACACGGCGTCTTCAGGCAACGTAACCACTGATCTTCTCATACAATACCCACTCGTAATATGGTTTACCGGCGCCGATTCCAGCCAAACCCTCACAGATTCAGACCAGAGTTCGCTAACTGCCTATCTCAACGCCGGCGGCGCGCTTCTTCTCTCTGGTCAGGACATCGGTTACGAATTAAAGTCAAAAAAATTCTATTCCGAATATTTGAAAGCCCGTTATGAATCCGACGCTTCCAAAATTAAAAATATAACCGCCACCGAAGCGATTGCTGAAATGTCCGGCTTCAATTTCAAGCTCGACGGACCGGAAAGTGCTAACAATCAACAATACCCGGATATAATAACGGCGCTCTCGCCCGCGAAGATTCTATTCAACTATAATGACGGAACTTCAAAACAGGGAGCCGCAATATTAGTCGCTACGGATGTTTATAAGGTAATATATCTCGGATTCGGCATTGAAGGCATCGCAACGGCTCAAACTCGTTCAGAATTCATAAAACGGGCGGTAAAATATCTTATTCCTGGTTTTTCAAGAAACATAAGCTCGCTCGCCGCCGCCGAATCAAATGTCGCTTCTAATAAAAACGCGGATGAGCTCGCCTCCATAGCCGAACTTGAGTGCGATAAGATGGTCATCGATATGAAATCAGGAAAATTCGATCGTTTTAATACATTCATATTAAACTTTGAAAAGCATCCGGATACACAGATATATCAAAAAATAGCTTACGTTCTCCGAACCACATTGATCCACTCTGCTGACCTGAACATAAACCAGGAAGTAAGGCAATGTCTGGATAAACTTACCGTACTCTTAAACCGGAATAAATAATTTAAACCTGAATAACAAAAAACGCGTGAATGATTTTTTCATTCCGCGTTTTTTTATTTTTAAAATTAAATCGCATCTCTGCGGTTCAGGCATCCGCTTTTATATCTGCGCATATCATACGGATAGAGCTTTTTTAAAGCTACAACGCAGCAAACCAGGCAGAGACACCAAGAGCGCGTTCCGTCGAACTATTTTTTGAGTTCAAATGTTACACGATAGCCTTTCCCGGTACCGCTCTCAATGACGCTTATCTTGCCTTCTTTAAGAAGCCATCCAATGGCCATTCCGAGCTTTTCCGAAGCCATCGAAATATCTTCTTTCTCGTTGCCCAGAACACTTTTTTTCAGCTGTTTGAACCCGGTCGGGCCGTTTTTGTCAAGATATTGCCAAACACTTCCAGCCAGATTTCCGACATAAGCTTCCATAAAATTACCTCCAGATCATGTAATCGTCACCCTTTAATAAGAGCAAATTATATGCCTAAAATCAGGGTGATTTTTGATCATTATTTCCGCATTTTTTTACATTTAAAATATACAAATGACCAAAAAAAAGGCACTCCGCGCAAAACGTGATCGAATTATGAACAGGTCATGCGGTCTGTTTTCTATTTATCATTTATTTTCTTCATCGATCTGATACTTTTCGATTTTAGACCTTAAAGTATTACGATTAATTCCTAAAAATTTTGAAGTTTTAACCTGATTACCTTTGAATTTCTTCAAAACGGTATCAATGAGAAGTTTTTCCACCACATCCATTATTTCACTGTAAAAATCGGTTTTTTCAATAGTCCCCATTTCCGAGAGCTTTATATTTATAAAATGAGAAACATCTTCGAAAATTTTGCCGACAAGTTCATTATTCCTTGCGGCATGCTGTGTAATACCGTTTTTTTCAGACTTATCAGATGTTTCAACGGCTCTATCTTCACTTGCTGATTCAACTTGCTGTCTGGAAATATTTTGAAGCGTAAAAGCCTTTTCGTGCTGTGCCGCAAGGAGCTCCAGATTTTTCGCCCTGGAAACCATTTCAAACGGAAGATGTTCTAAAAGTATAGTGTTTTCGCGACAAATAGCGACGGCGCTTTCTATGACATTCTTGAGCTCACGTATGTTTCCTGGCCATTCATAACCGAGGAAAAACGCCATAACCTCCGGCGCAACATTCATGATCTTCTTATTGAATTGTTTGCTATACATTTCAACGAAAAAGCTTGCCAATCCCTTTTCACGATGTTCAAGACCTTTCTCATCAAAACTGACGCTGTCCGCTATATCGTCGATACGTTCACGAAGCGGCGGAACATGTATGGAAATGACTTTTAGCCTGTGATAAAGATCTTCTCTCAACTTGCCTTCGGAAAGAGCTTTTTCAAGATCGATATTCGTGGCCGCGATTATCCGCGGATCCACCTTTACCACTTCGTTTCCACCCACCCTGACAATTTCACGTTCCTGAAGTACTCTAAGAAATTTCGTCTGCATTTCCAGACTCATTTCAGCTACTTCGTCAAGAAATAAAGTTCCGCCGCTGGCCAGTTCGAATTTTCCGATTTTGCGGCTTATCGCTCCGGTAAATGAGCCTTTCTCATGACCAAACAGTTCCGATTCAATTAAATTTTCAGGTATGGCCGAACAGTTGATTGCTATGAATTGTTTGGCCGAGCAGGGACTGTTTGAATGAATGGCGCGGGCGATCATCTCTTTTCCTGAACCGCTTTCACCGGTGATCATAACGGTAACAAGGCTGCCTGATATCTTTCCGATAAGC
>CAZJFS010000083.1:0-18730 GCA_964545075.1 uncultured bacterium | reverse complement strand
GCCACGAGGGCCGAAAGCCGCTGAGATGTATGTGTAGCAAACTAACGCAATTCATAGATTTGCGAAAGCCGGCCATCAAAAAAATTGTTATTATGACTTTTTCAATATCTTATCGACTCTTGGAGCCCTTATTCTGTGAGCGGTCGGAAGGCCCGAGCCAAGGAGCGGACGGGCGTACATCTTAAAAGCGTCCGTTATATTGTTGCCTTCGGCGTTTATGAAATCATCCGGCATATGGCGGGTCTTTCCGGCGATCTCTTCGAGCGTTACGATCTCATAATCTACCGAGTAGAACCCGGTCCTTTTTATGGTGATGGAGCCGTCCATATCGTGCCAGATAGCGAACTGAGCCGCCTTTTCGCCGACCTCGCGGGCTTCGTGCTGGTCTACGTCGCTGACGCAGCCTACGAACGAGCGCTGGAGATAACCGAACGTGTCCGAACGCACGCGTTTTATTTTAAGCCTGTTTTTCACCAGGTCCGAAAGCGCGTCGCCGAGAGCGCCGCTGCCTGAAAGCTGAATATTTCCATGAGCGTCCTTTTCTTTTATGTCTCCGGCCAGTTTCGCGAGGATCGGCGTGCCTTTTTCGTCCTGAATGCCTTCCGAAACGGCGACTATGCAACGGCCGTACTGTTTATATACCTTATCGACGCTGGCGATGAATTTATCGACATCGAAAACGCGTTCAGGAACGTATATCAAATGTGGTCCGTCATCGGGATATTTTTTGGCCAGGCCCGAAGCGGCGGTTAAAAAACCCGCGTGCCTTCCCATGACTGTCGCGATATAAACGCCTGGCAGCGCGCGGTTGTCGAGGTTTACGCCAGTAAAGGCGCATGTGACGAAGCGGGCGGCCGAACCGTATCCGGGAGTATGATCGTTTAAAACGAGATCATTATCAATGGTTTTTGGAATATGGATCGCGCGAAAATCATAATTAGCCTTCTGCGCTTCTTCGTTGACTATCTTTACGGTATCCGAGGAATCGTTTCCGCCGATATAGAAAAAATAGCGGACGTCGTGCGCTTTTAAAACCTTGAATATTTCCTGGCAGTATTTTGCGTCCGGTTTATCGCGCGTCGAGAGCATTCCCGAAGACGGCGTGCACGCTACCTGTTCGAGGTTGTGCGTGGTTTCCTGAGTGAGATCGAGAAACTCTTCGTTTATGATGCCATTAACGCCGTTGATGGCGCCGTAGACGGATGTTACCTGGGAGAATTTGCGGGATTCCAAAACAGCGCCGACAAGGCTCTGATTTATAACCGCGGTCGGGCCGCCGCCCTGGGCTACCACGACTTTTCCAACAAGTTTCGATGACATATATTTACCTCCCGAAAAATTATTCTTTATTGAAAAAACAAACCTGCGAAAATTGATCAATTAATTTTATCAAAAATCGCGTCATTTGTAAATTCTTATTTTACATCAGACATCTATTTTATATCGATCTGAACTTCAAAAAGCCTCTTCCATGGAAGATCTATATTAAGATCGGCTACGTGGAAGTCCTTAAGATTTTTCGCGGCGAATTCGAGCATCTTTTTCTTGGCGAGATATCTTAATTTCACGAGCTTTTCAAACGAAATATTAACCCTGGGCAAGTTTTCCGGCTTCAAGATCGCGGTATATATTTCTTTTCTAATATTGGCCTGGTAAGCCCAGTCGTCGAGGAACCTTTTTAAAATGACCCTGTATCGGTCCTCCGGATTTATATAATCGGACAATATCGCCTGGCCGATAACGCAGCCGATAGTATTCCCGGCCGTGTTCCAGCCGGAATAAGCGCAGATTTTTTCAAGGAGTTTCCGCGCGGAAAGCATCTGCATAAAGGCGTTATCCGAACCATTGGCATAAGAAACGTCGGCTATGACTATTTTTTTGGCGGTATCGGAAAGTTGCTTGATCTTTAAAACGAAATCTATAAGATACGGCGATTCGATCGATAAATTCTCGTCCGACTCAGCCTCCCTGACCTTGCCGTCAAAAGGCGTATTTACGAAAAGAACGAACTCGGATTCATCGATAGACGAGGCCGGAAGAGATCCCGAAGCCTTAATATGGGCGTCGACGGTTTTTGAGATCTCGCAATCTTCATATGCCGGAATCGTTTTTACGCCGGCGCCTTCGTTATAGACGACGAAAAATTTAGGCTGTTTGCGTTCTATCGTATTGGCGGCCCTCGCGAATAAAAGCATGCCTATCTCGTCCGCGCCCATGAACGAATTGAAGTTATTTTCGTTAAGCCCCCTTGAATTTTTAACAAGGGTTCTATATTCGAGCCTTGACTGCGAGAAGGGCGAACTATCGTCGCGGCATAATATAAAGTAGTCTATGACGCCAGTTCTTACAAGATTCATGAGCTTTTTATTGGCCGCGAGGTTTTTGGCGCGGCGTTCGAACCAGTCGTCGAGATGCTTCGCGGGTACTTCGCTGAAAAGCTTTTTGAGCTCACTTTTTTCTTCTTTATCCAGCTCCGTCTGATCGGCCTTGTCCTTAAGTGACGTTATGCGAAATATCATTGGCCCGTATTTTTCGTAATAATCCGGCTCGACGCTTCCCACGCTCTGTTTCGGCGTACGCATGATCGTGGAGAAAACATAAAATTTTATGTCCGGATTGATCCTTTTTATTTTGCTGAAATTGCCGATCATTTTATTGATCGCCATACGGCTCATATCATGGCGACGCGACGAAACGAGACCGCCGTATATCGAAAGATCGGCCGATAAAATAACGGTATGGGCGCTTTTAGCGTTCTCGAATATCCAGCCCCATAATTTTTCAACGTCGCCGGCTATGGCTATCCTCGGAAGGCATTCGGCCGGAGGAGTGATAAGATCCATTCCTGCGGCTTTAGCGGTTTCGATAACGTACTGGTAATTCACGGGGCGGTCATCCATGGGGACATATATTATTTTTTTATCCATCAGTCCCTGCGCGAACACTATCCCCGCGCTTAAAATCACCAGTAAAAAGGCCATTAACAGGCGTGACGCAAATGCTTTAAAGTTTTTCTTCATAAAACTTTTCCTTTCGTTTTTAATATTAACAAGATTTTAACACAACGTCGCGTGAATTTCAACCTTCAAAAAGACTTCAAAAAAACTGCAGCCGCTTATATTATTAAACGCGCGCATTAATTAAAGCCATTTTTAACGAGCGCCATTATATCGTCTTCGTGATATCCAAGTCCCTCTTCAATTACCGGAACCGCTATCAATGCAGTTATAAGGCCGATTTTTTAAAAAAAATATTTTATTTTGATATCAGCTCCATACTTATAGCTCGAACATAAGAAAGCCCGGGAATTTTTCATCTCCCGGGCCTCTTATTCATATCGTCACGTTAAGTTTTCTCGATTAGTGAGTGTGATATTTGAATTTCGTGGTTTTGTATGAAACGGCGTTGCCTACCGGGCAAACGTGATAGCACATAAGGCAGCCGACGCATTTATCCTCGTCGACCTCGGCTTTTCTGTTCCTGTCGAGGCTGATAGCCTGATGAGCGCCGTCCATGCAGCTTATATAGCATTGGCCGCAACCGATACATTTTTCCTTGTCGATAACCGATATGGCCTGGTTCTTGTGAGCAATCTTCGAAGGATCGACGACCGTCTTCAGCGCGAGACCTACCATCTGTTTGACCGATTTGAAACCCTTGTCGATCATGTAATCAGAAAGGCCCTCGATCATGTCCTCGACTATCCGCTGACCGTGCTTCATTATACCGGTCGTAACCTGAAGCGTAGTAGCGCCAAGGAGCAGGAACTCTACGGCGTCTATCCATGTGACTATTCCGCCGATGCCGGAAATGGGAAGCTTGAGCCTCGGATCTTTTACAAGCTCGGTTATAAAACGAAGAGCGATAGGCTTTACGGCCGTTCCGGAATATCCGCTGATGGAGGACTGCCCGTCGATCGTCGGCATCGGAACCATTTCATCTATGTTCACGCCGGTTATCGATTTCACCGTATTGATAGCTGATATAGCATCGGCTCCGCCTTCTTTAGCGGCTAACGCCGCCGGCACCATATCGGTTATATTCGGCGTCATTTTCGCCATAATGGGAAGCTTCGAGCCTTTTCTGGCGGCGCGAAGAAATTCAGTCATAAGTTCAAATGACTGGCCGACCTTATGGCCTGCGCCTTCGCGGGCCATCTGAGGGCAGCTGAAATTAAGCTCAAGCATATCGGCCCCGGCTTCCTCGCTCAATCCGGCGAGTTCCGTCCAGTCCGCGTCGCTATAGCCCATTATACTTGAAATAAGAACTTTTTCAGGAAAATCTTTTTTAAGTTTCTTGATGTCCTTGATGTTGTCTTTTATCGTACGGTCGCTTATCTGTTCGAGATTCTGAAGCCCGACCACCCTTTTATCATCGAGATGGAGCGCGTTAAGCCTCGGCGAAGGCATATAAATCTTAAATTTCTTTTCGAGATTGAGCGTTTTATAGACCACGCCGCCCCAGCCATATTTATAGGCGCGGGCGCACATGTCGTAGTTATCCGTTACCGGAGACGACGAAAGCATGAAAGGATTTTCGAATCTCACGCCGCAAAAATCAACTGAAATATCCGCTTTTTTAACCATTATTAACGCCTCCCTTTTGATATGAATTCGTGTATCGCTTCGGCGGCCTTTTTCCCCTGAAAAACGGCATATGCAACGGTGTTTCCACCGTTAACAACATCTCCGCCGGCGAAAACGCCTTTCATAGCGGTGGCATATTTCGCGTCGATTTTCACGAGATTATTTTTCGCGAGAGCTATCTTTGAGTCGGCCGCCATTTCGACGACCTCTTTTCCGACGCGCGAACCAATGGCGAATATTACGGCGTCAACGTTATGCGAAAAGTCGGTGCCTTTTATCGGCCTGGCGTTGTCCGGAACGAATTTTCCTTTTTCCTTCCATTCGATTTCACAACCCGAAATTCCGGAAACCTTTCCGGCTTTGCCGGAGATCCTTGTGACCTGGGTGGAGGGCTTGAAAATAACGTGATATTTATTCGCAAGTTCGATCTCTTCGATGTCGGCGGGAAGTTCGTTCAGTGCTTCGAGCGATATGGAATAAACTCTTTCGGCGCCGAGAATCTTAGCTGAAGTAGCCGCATCCATGGCAACGGACCCGCCGCCTATTACGGCGACCTTTTTTCCCTTTACCATCGTTTCGGCCTTGGCTCTGTTCTTTTCATCATTCACAAGCGTCAGGAACTCAACCGAAGTGAAAACGCCTTTCAAATCAGACCCTTCGATCCTTAAAAAATTAGCGGTGGTAAGCCCGGCCGACATGTAAACCGATAAAAAACCATCTTTCAATAATTTTTCGACGGCTTTTTTCCCCTCGACGGGAGTGTTCAATTTTATTTTAACGCCGAGCCTTTCGACTTCTTTGATGTCGCGGCTAAGGGTTTTGCGGCTTAAACGATAATAGGGAATGCCCCATGACATAACTCCGCCTGCGGTTTTATTTTTTTCAAATACCGTTACGTCGTAACCTTCGAGAGCGAGATTGGCGGCGCACGATAATCCCGAGGGACCGGCGCCTATTACGGCGACTTTCTTTTTCAACGGCTTGGGGGCGTCGAAAACATCTATTTTCATTTCATTCTGATAGTCGGCAAGAAAGCGCTGGATATCGTTGATCTGAATCGGCCTGTCGATTCCGGTGCGCGAGCATTTTTCAACGCAGAGTTTGCAGGTCGGGCAAACCTCGGCGCAAACGCCGGCCAGAATATTGTTTCTGCGGATTGTCCTGGCGGCGCCCTTTATATTTCTGAATCTTAACTGTCTTATAAATTTTCCCGGGTCGGTCGTGGCGGCGCACCCGCTGCTGCACGGAGCGTCGTGGCACAATAAGCACCTGTCAGCCTCGCGGAGAGCGTCGTGAAGTCCAAATTCCTTTTTTACGCTGAATTCCTTCTTAGGAGATTTCTTCTGCATGGTTCCTCCTCAAATTTTTGGTTTAAGCAAAAAAGATTAGCTATTCCGGCTTGTTTAGTAGCATAATTAAATTCGTTTCTTCTATTGGTTGAAAAGTCGTTTAAAAAAAAGATATAATTATTATACCATAAAAATATAAAAAAGGATGAAGAAAATATATTTTTTTTCGTCATACCGGTTATCCGTTTCAGAATATTCAAAATTATGCAATTACAGTTTTTGCTTTCTCAGATTTCCGCGCACGAGCGAAAGGAATATCCCGATAGCGCAAAGCACTGAAAATATTGAAAATATGGTTCTTGTTCCGACAAGAAATTGAGGAAATACGGCGCTAGTCATCTTAGCATTTCCGACGTTCATCGCAAGAATCGATGATGCGAGGCCCACGCTCAGCATCTGTCCGGCGAGCCTCATCGTTGAAAGCGTGCTGGAAGCGACGCCATAGAACTTCTTTTCTACGGAACTCATGACGGCGTTCGTATTAGGAGTGGAGAATAACGAATAGCCGAACCCTATAAATAACAGCGTCACGACTATCATGAATAAACTGGTGGTCTCGCTTAAAAAAACGAATGAAAAAAGCCCGGCAGCCGTAAGCCCCATTCCCAACGATGAAAGAAAGCGGGGTTCGACCCGATCCGAAAGCCTTCCCGCCAAAGGCGAAAAAAGCGCCATAACGATCGGCTGCGATATTAAAATAAGGCCGGTATGATGCGGGTCCATTCCTTTTACGTATTGAAGGTAAAGGCTCAAAATAAAAGTTATGCCGAAAGTCGCGCTGTAATGTATGAGCGCGGCAATATTAGAAAAAGCGAATACACGATTATTCATAAAAAGAGAAACGTTGAATATGGGGCTTTCCGATGCAATCTCGAATTTTATGAACGCCGCGAAAAGAAGCGTCCCGATAGCCATTAAAATGATTCCGTTTTTTTCCGGAAGGATCGAAAGGCCGTACATCAGGACCGAAAACATAAGACAGTATAAAATGGAACCCGCCAGATCGAATTTTTCATTTCTGGCATCGGCGAACTCGCCTTTTAATTTGAATACGGCAAGAACTATAGCGGGAACGCCCAGAATAGCAACGACCGCGAAAACGCTGCGCCAGCCTAAATACTGCGTCAACATACCGCCGATGAATGGACCCGCTGAAAGCCCGGTATATGTGGAAGCCACGGACATTCCAAACGCCTTTCCGCGCTCGTTCAGCGGATAAACCGAGGTTAAGATAGCCATTGAAGTACCGAAAACCATCGAAGAACCGATGCCCTGAAAAACCCTGAAAACTATAAGCTGATTTATCGATGTGCAAGTCAGAGCAAGAACGGAAGCCAGAGTGAATATGGAAATTCCGGAAACAAATATCTTTTTTCTGCCATAAATATCACCGAGTCTTCCGAAAGGTATTAAAAATATGGCTGACGTCAGAAGATAAGACATGGCGACCCAGCCGAGCATTCCGACGCTGGCTGAAAATTCTTCTTTTATAGCAGGAAGCGCTATATTTACGGACGAGCCGTTAAATGGCGTTATAAACGCCGACAGCATCGCAATAATTAAAACCGTTTTTTTCTCATCCATGGGTATATTCTACCAGAACAAATTAGAAATATAAAGATATATTATAAGCTTAAACAATAAGTATTCAATAACAATTGAAATTTGAAAACAGGCCATGGCTGATAATCTACAAGCTAAATAAAATCTCAAAAAAAAGTTGACAAATATAATTTATGATGCTAGAATAATTTCATACGGGCACATAACCAATCCTTTTCGTTTAGTTAATATAATTGTTCTCTACAGGTGAGAATTTTGACAAAAACATATAATTTTAATTTTAAAAAAATATCGCTTTGAAGCTTTTTTAAAAGCTTCAAAGCGATATTTTTTTTATTTTTACTCTAAAAAATCAAGGGAAAAATATTCAAGGGAGGTAGTAATGACTAACAAACGTTTCAATTCCAAAAGTTTAGTTTCACTTCTGGGAATCATCTTCATGTTGTCGCTTCTTATAGGCTGCGGTGGCGGTGGTGGTGGCGGCGGCGGAAGCATCATCCCCGCTGACACAACAACACCGGCAACCATTTCCGGTAACATAGCCTCCTCGGCATCAGCGGCTCCAGGTGTAGCATTCCAGGCTACCAATAAAGAATATACCGTAAAACTCGTCGACGCCGATGGCGTTCAGGTTCCCGACACGGACCTCGATCCTGCTGATCCGGCCAAGCCGGCTGACCCTAAAAACAATTTTAAGGTCAAGGACGGCCAGGCTTATACTTTCAAAGTAAAGAACTTTATAAAACCTTATAAAGTTGTAGCTCAGGGCGACGCCAATGAAATACTTTCGGTTTTCATAGGCAAAGTCAAAACGGGCGACAATATAACGGAACGTAATGCCGATCCCAGGACGACGGCGTATGCCCTTATTTATGGAGACAATAAAAAAGACGTCGATGCCGGCGTATTCAAAAGCGAAGAGGCAGCTCGCAAAAACAGCACTTCCTTCGTTAAGAAACTCGATGAAGTCGCCGCTGATATAAAAACCAAGCAACAGACGATTTTAAACACCCGCACGCTCACCGATCCCGCCCAGCTTGAAAACGCTTATAAAGACGCCGTTCTCGGAACCGCAAAAGTAAGCGAGCTCAAAAAGCTCATTGAAGGCCTCGAAATAATATTTAAAAATAACGCCGAATTTAGCGCGAACGCACCTCTGGTTGAAAAACTCAAAGAAATCCTCGCGCTCGTGGCCTCCGACGGTAAACGTCAAAACGAAACCAGCGTTAAAGACGCAAAAGATAAATTGAAGACAGTTCTCGCAGGCGAAGCCGCCGACGCAAAAAAAGACACCGACAATAAAGACGCATACAAAGATGCCAAGATAGCTTATAGCCTCGTTTCAAGCAATCTCGGCGATATATACAAAAACAAGGTTTCTTCACCCACAGCGACGGCTGCCAACGCGCCCTCGCTGATGGCCGCTTATCAGGCGATCCAGGCATCGACGCTCGACGCGTCAGCCAAGAAGGAATATGACGAAGGTTTCAAGGCCGTCGAAAATCTCGAAGCCGACGCTAACGACAAAATAGCCGGCAGAGATAAACATATCGCCGCAGCTCTTTTGAAGAACGCTTCGGAACTGGCGAAAGAAGATCCAAATAAACTCGACATCGCCAAGAAAAAAGCCGACACTATAGTCGCGAAGCTCGAATCAGAAGGCAAAGCCGAATTCGAACTTCCTACCGGCGAAACTATCAACAAGGATAAAGCCCTCGAGAAAAAGGGCGAGGCCCTCATCAACGCCGGCCGCTCTGACGAAGCCGTCCAGGTATTCCAGGACGTAACGGAGCCCAAAATAAAAAATTTCGGTCTCGGTCGCGCATACCTCCAGCTTAACGATCTCGAAAACGCTTACAATAACCTTAAAGACGCCGTAAAAGAAGTCATTAACGCTTCCAATACCGCCAACGGCGGCTCAGACGCCAGACGCGGACTCGAAGAAAAATTCAACAAGATCAACGAAGCGCTTTTCGCTTTCGCCGCTATTATCGATAAAATTCAGAACGACTTGAACTTCGCGACTCTGAAGAATACGATTCAGAGCCAGGAGAAGAACGATAAAGTCCTTGAAACGGCTGACGCGGGAAAAATCATCGGTTCAATCAAACCGACGACCAACCTCTATCAGGTAGGTAAAACGTTCGTCGATCAGAAAAAACTTGGACAGAACATAGTCGATATAAAAACCGAAGCAGATCCGCTCTTGCTTAAATTCGAAAACGCTAGAAAACTCATTCTCAAAGCTAACGATTTTCTCGAAAAAGCAAAATCCACGGCAGTTCCTGAAATACTTATCGGCTCAGTCGATACTCCCCAGGCCGACACTGTCCTGAAGTATTTAAACGACGCCAAAGTTATGTTTGAAGAGCTTTCCGCTAACGCAACTTTAGCCGTTCAGCTCCGCGGACAGGCCCGCTATAACGTAGCGGTCATATACCTTAACAGATACAGAGCTCTCCAGCTCATAAAAATTCAGGATTCTTCGCTTCTCGCCGAAGCCAAAAAGTTATTATACGATATCCAGGCCAGCATCAACGAAGACTCATATACCGGCCTTGAATTCTCCGTCGACGAACTTATCAGAAACATCGAAAAGATCGAGACGGAATCCGAAGGTATCGTAGGAACCATCAACGCTCTTTTCGCTGAAGCCGAAAAGATAAGAAAACGCGCCGACAGCCTCCGCGAAGACAAACAGAACGACGAAGCTATCGCCGAATACAACAAATCCTTCAGCCAGTATGACCAGGCGTTCAAATCGAACGACGCTTCGATAAACGCGAAAATGCGTGAAGCCGCACTCTATTTCAGCGGCCATTGCAAATTTTACGTTTACATGCTCATGACCGTGAAAGACGAAACAGTCAAGAATGCGGCAATCGAAAGATTTAAACTGTTCCTGCTCAAATTCCCGAATTCGGATTTCTCGTATTCGGTCCAGGACATGCTTAATAATATCAATAATCTTCTCTCCGACAAGATCAATCCCGGCGTAGAATTCGACAAAGCAAAGAGCTTAATGGATAAACTTCGCTTCCTCTATAAGAACAACGCTACCACTACCGAAATAGAAGCCGCGTTCCCGGTAGTCGAAAAGATACTCCGCGCTATCGCCGTTGATAACGCTACCGACGCAAAATACCTCGGCGCCGTCACCGGAACCGATAACATGAACAACTTCAGAGCCAACGCGAAGTTCATGCTCGCTATTCTCTACATGGAAAGATACGTCATTCCAAGAATGAAAGAGATCAAATACAAGAACCTCGCCATCCAGATCTATAACGAACTCCTCTTCCAGAATTCCGAACAGCCATTCATTCCTGACGTGAAGCGTTTCATCGCCCAGCTTCAAAACGACGGAAAACCTGTCGAAGAATTCCAGGAAGGCAGACCTATAATCACCGACGTAATGGTTAATCCTCCGATGATAGAACTCGATAAGGCCGTCGCAGCAATCACCATCACAGTTTCAGCTAACGCGATGGTTCCCGATACGCTTGAAGGCGACCTCAAAGTCGTAAAAGTTATAGGCGAAGTTAAACAGTTCGGTAACGCTGTATTCATAAGCGGAGACGCTACGAAACCTCTCGTAATCGAACTCACCAGGGACGCCGTTAAAAAATCAAAATGGAACGGAAGCTTCTCGATCAATCAGCCGGCTCCCGGTTCATACGATTTCATTATAACCGCTTCCACCGCTGACGGTAAAAAAGCCGTAATGGTTAACAATTATGTAGTAAAACCCAAAGCCGCTTTCGCGTCGATCGAAAAGATCGAAGCGCTTGCCGGACAGGGCACGACGATATTTAAGGTATTCGCGAATATCATTCCCCAGGCTTCGTTCAACGCGGCTCCCGGAAACTACACCGACGCGTATGTAACGCTCATGCAGCCTGAAGTCACGAACGTCGCCGCGGCCGTTGACGCAAAGTTCATGCAGTCGCTCGATTTCGCGCGCCCGATAAAACTCGACCGCGATTCAGCCGATCCCAAGGCTTTCATACTCGACCTTGCAAAGGCCTTCCCGGAACTTAAAGAAGGAAACTACATATTCCTCTTCAAGCTCGTTAATCTCAATCCCGCAGATCCTGACATGAGCCTTAACGCTCCCGTCAACGTCAAGCCGTTCAACTTCATGATCAAAAGAGAAATCGACGGCGCGGTAAAAGACATAGTGCTTCCCCTCTACAATAAAATACTCGCAATTCTCGGCGATTCCTCAAGAACTGCCGAAGATCGCATAGCTGAATACGAAAAAATGTATGCCGATGTAATGTCCGCTGAACACAGGGCGCTTCTCGTAAAAGCTCTCAGAGTCCTCGGCACCACCGGCAAGATCAAACTGTTTAATGCCGCTACCCCGGAATTCGAAATAATCAGCTCCGATATGATCAAGGTTCGCGCTCCGTGGCAGATCGAAGGTACCTACATTGAAGACCTTCCTTCCGGAATCGTAACTCCGGACGGAACGCCTATACTTCCTCCCGGCAAAAAAGGCTTCATACTCAGAAGCTTCGTCATCGACGACGCGCACAAATTCGTAAAACGTTTTGTCGGCGTTGAAGCATGGCTTCTCTCCGAAGGCGGTTCAACCACAGGCGCTATGGGCGCCGTTACAAAACCTCAGGTAATGATCAGCGAAATCGCGGGAAAAGCTGTTCCTCCCGCGGCGATCACTCCTGTCGACATTCAGATTTCAGCCGATGTTCCTTTCATACTCGTTAAAGGTACAGGCTTCAAACCTCTCATGCCCGAACACAAGAGGGTCCTTCAGTTAAGCGGCCCAGCTTTCCAGTTCCCGATGGTGCTCGCCGACAGCGGCAGCTTCAACTGGTCAGACAACGACATCAGATTCGACTCAGGCAAACTCAAGGGTCTTAAAGACGTATATATGGTAGAACTCTTCGATAGCCAGTTCGGCCTCCTCGCCAGCGTTCCGATCAGGTTCGCTACGACGACCGCGGCTTTCAACGCTAACGTATACATATTCGAACTCCAGAACGGTGAAAAGATTGCTCCCGCGTTCGGTCTCTCCCGTCCGTTCGAAGTAGATAAAACAAAAGACCTCATAATAAAGGGCGACAAGATGATGCCCGCCGCCGGCGTGAAATACGCTCTCGTTTGCTACAGCTCGCCTGTAACGACGACATCGGGCACTACTACCGCTACATCTAACGTTCAACCGATAAAGATCGAGCTTCTTACATCCGACGACACGGCCAATTGGACGCTCAATAAGATAACGCTGAAAGCCGACGTAATGAAGGCAAAAGCCCTTATCCCGAACGTAGGTTCCGCTCTCACGATCGTTCAGGTCGGCGGAATTCAGCAGTCATCGATGTTCCAGGTCGTATTCTTCGACCAGGCGTTCGACGCGAATAACCAGAAACCCGCTATAATAACATCAGTCAACGGTTACGACGCCCAGAGCGTGGTCAACCTCGACAGGCCGGCCGGCGTAAGCTCGATCGACCTTTCAGTCGTAGGCCAGAACTTCTCAGCTCCTTCGCGCCGCCATCTCGACCTCGTGTTCCAGCTGCCTCTCGGCGCGGTCAATATTCCTCTCGTCGACAGCTTCGACACGGTCAACTGGACTGATACCTTCCTCAAGGCTAAACTCGACTTTACAAGACAGGTCCCCGTTATAATCGCCGGACAGGTTGCCGGAAATATCGGCGACTACTTCACGCAATATCCCGCGGGCCTTATAATAGTCGACGATATGCTCGGCAAGCCCGTAACACCCACTATGGTTCCGATAAAATTCGTCGCTGGCACTCAAAATATGCCGGTAATAACAAAGGTCAACGGTCTCGAGTTCTTCGGAACACCGATTCCTATCGAAGTTCCGCTTAACGTAACGCTCGCTAACCTCGACCTCAAATTCGAAGGTCAGAACTTCGGAACCGCAAGCCCGACCAGGGTTCTCTTTATGAAACCACAGCCGAGCCCGACCAACCCAGTTCCCGCTTCAATCCAGCTGATGTCGCCCAACTGGAGCAATAACTTCATAGGCGCTACAACGCCTCTGACATCTACGCTCTATGGCGTTTCAAACATCGCTATATTCGAAGCGGTCACAACGCCTGTCGCCGGCACCGCGGTAACGAGCACGACGCTCGGACCTCTCGGCTGGAAACAGATCTCCAAAGACATAATGATAGAAGTTAAAAAACCCGGCGCGACCACGACGATCGACGCTAAAATAACCAAGATAAGGGTATTCTCCTCTTCAAACGCGATTCCTCAGGAATTCGATCCCGCTCAGACGGTAAAAGTACCATTCGACGCAGTCGGTATCCAGCTCATTGGAGAAAAACTCAAGGCTTTGAACGGCAACTTCAGAATACTCTTCATGAGAATGAAGGGAACAGTCGAACAGAAATACGTCAACGATTCGAACTCGGCAAACTGGACCGACACTATGATCGATCTTAAAATCGACCCGGCTGATAAACGTTTCGGCCTCTTTGAAATGTTCATAGTTGACCCGATACTCGGCAACAAAATAATATCCAACATAGTCAACCTCGACGTTCAGCAGTCGCAGACCGGCGCCGTCATAAATATGATAAACGGGATACCCGTTCAGCCCGGCATAGCTCTCATGCTTAAACCCGACTTCACTGAACTCGTTATAAACGGAAACAACTTCGGCGCTAACGCCGACGGCAAGCTCAAGGTTATGTTCGAGCCTATGGCCGATCCTAACAACCAAGCGCCCAAGCCGGTTCAGCTGCCTAATACCTCTTGGACGGCTACCGATATCAAGGTCACGAAACCAGCGGATACTACAATTAAACTCACCCGCGGATTCATCGGAATAATAGACAGCACAACCGGAATGAAGGCCTGCCCTACCGTCCAGGTTTCCTTCGGCGACGCAGGCAATGCAGCCAATATTCCGATGGTTAACGGTCTCATGTATGACACCGCTAGAAAAGTTCTCAAATGGGATCCAATCGTAAGCGCAACCACTACGCAGGTATATCAGTTCATAATAACCGTTGACGGAACCACGTTCACCGTTCCCACGATGGTTTATGAATTCCCCGTAACGAACCTTATCGACGGACCGCACACGACTCAGGTTCAAGCCCAGATTCCCGGATCATATCCGCCAGTCGTAGGCCCGCTTTCGGCTCCAGTAACGTTCACAACTGCCGGCGGCGCTCAGACCAACAATATACCCGCAGTTACAGGTATATTCTACGATCCTAATATGAAGACCGTAAGATGGCAGCCGGTTCAGCCTATAACAACTACAACCACGGGTACCGCTACCGGCGGAACCGTTATCACGGACACGACCGCCATTGTTCAACCGGCATACATGAAGCCTTTTGCTTACATGATCAGACTCGACGGCACCATGCTTCAGAACCCCGTGTACAACACCGAATTCTTCGTCGGAAACCTTCCCGGCGGCGACCATAAGATCGAGATCCAGGCTATGGTTCCCGACACTTATCCGCCTCAGGTTGGACCTTTCTCGGCGCCCTATCCGTTCAACATAGGCGGAGCTACAAACACTGTACCCGCTCCCGCCGGCCTTATATATGACGCGGCTACCAAGTCGCTGAAATGGAACCCAGTTACACTGCCGGCTACGACCGCGGCTGGAACCGCTGTATCCGCAGCGGCGGCAGCCATGTATATGCTCAGAGTCGACGGAACAGTCTATGGACCTCTTTCGATGACGCAGTTCACGCTTCCCGCGGCGTTCCCCGGCGGAGCTCACTTCGCTGACGTCGCGGCACAGGTGCCCGGAACATATCCGCCTCAGGTAGGCCCGTATTCGGCGCAGATCAACTTCACTCTCGACGGCGGAACGGCTTCGACGCTTCCCGCGGTTCAGGGCTTCCTCTATGACGCAGCAACCAAGAAACTCAAATGGCAGGCTGTCGTTCCTCCCGCGGCAACCGCTGGAACTCCCGCCCCCGTTTACGTCTATATGATAATGATCGACGGCATGAAGATCGGCGCTCCCGTAAGCGGAACCGAATACCCTGTCGACTATCTTATCAACGGAACTCACAAAGCCCAGATACAGGTACAGGTCCCCGGCTCGAACCCGCTTCAGGCCGGCCCGTGGTCGCCCGCTACCAGTCCTCTGATATTTGAGGTCGGCACGACCGGCGGTTTGGCTGTTCCGATTCCCGCAGGCCTTGCCTATGACATTACGGCCAAAAAGATCAAATGGCAGGCTGTCGTTCCTCCCGCAGGCGTAACCCCCGCCCCCATATATGTCTACAACGTAATGATCGACGGCATAGTTCAGGCAACGCCGGTTGAAGTTCCCGAATTCACGCTTCTCACGGTTCCCGCGGGCATGCACGTAGCCCAGGTCCAGGCCCTCGTAAAAGACTCAGTTCCTGCCGCTATAAGCATATGGTCAACTCCGCTGAATTTCAGCGCTGAAGGCACCGGCACTACGGCTGTTCCAGCGGTCGGCGGACTCGTTTTCGACGCCACAGCCAAGAAACTCAAATGGAACGCCGTTCCGCCTCCTACCGTCGCACCCGGCACGACAGCCGCTATCGCTTATCTTTATATGCTGATGATCGACAGCACGATGTACGGCCCGTTTAATATGACCGAATTCCAGGTTCCCGCGACGCTCGTAGGAAGCCATAACGCTCAGGTCCGGGCGCAATTCCCGAGCTCGGATCCTATGGCCCCGATGGTATTCGGACCCTGGGCTCCAGTTCCCGCGCTCGTGTTCAACCTCGAAACGGGCACTAATGCCCTTCCAGGAGTCACGGGCGTATTATATGACGCTACCAGCAACAAACTTAAATGGAACGCCGTCACGCTTGCCAGCATTCCAGCGACTTCCATGTTCTATAATGTGAAACTCGACGGCGCCGTCGTAGGCAATATGATCCCGATGACGGAATTCTACCTGCCCACAACGGTTATGACCGGTTCACACTCGGCTCAGGTCCAGCTCACCGTAACTTCGACGACTGCAGCTCCTCTCGCAGGACCATGGTCGCCGGAACCGCCGCTTCAGATCGGAACGCCTGTCGCGGGAACGATTCCTGCCGTTGGCGGACTCTTCTATGAAATGGCGACAAACAAACTCAAATGGCAAGCTCTGCCCACTACGACAGCAGGCGTTATATATCAGTATAATGTAAAGATCGACGACGTTTTGTATCCAGCAGGCAACATGGTTGAATTCATGCTTCCCTCAACCGTCACGAACGGTCTGCACTATGCCCAGGTCCAGGCAACCCTTCCCGCGGTTGCTCCAGCGACCGCTCAGATGGGCCCATGGTCGCCGGAACCCATGTTACAATTCAACGTCGGCACCACAACGACAGGACTTCCTGCCGTAACCGGCGTAATGTATGATCAGCCCACAAACAAGATAAAATGGCAGGCCGTAACCGTAGCCAATCTCCCAACAGGCGCGGTAGTAGCTTATAACGTAATGTTCGATAACGGCGCTTCGATGTCGGCAGGCCCCGTGCTTGAATTCATGGTTCCCGCGGCTATGACCGCCGGCAATCATACGGTTCAGGTCCAGGCCGCTATTCCCGCCCTGGCTACAGGCACCGCTGCGCAGGTCGGCCCGTGGTCGCCTACGCCAGCTCTGAACTTCACGGTCGGCGGAACGACGACGCTACCCGCGGTAACGGGTCTTGCGTATAACGACGCTACGAAGAAACTTACCTGGAACACGGTAACTCCTCCGGCAACCGGCGGCACCGTATCCTATATGGTAATGATCGACAACCAGGCTGCCATTCCCGTATCGACTCCTGAATATATCCTTCCCACGGCTATAATCAACGGCACTCACGCGGCATCGGTTTTCGTAAGAATCACACCGACTACAGGCATTGCTCAGGATGGAACGCCGGCTAATCTCAGCTTCAATGTTGGCGGAACGGTTACAAACCTTACCTTAACTTTCGATAAACTTAGCGGCAATTATCCAAGCGTTCCCGCAACGGGCCTTGAGATATTCATAACACCAGCCCCCGCGGACGCGAAAGTATGGTATACAAACGACGGTTCGGACCCTAAAACATCTACTACAGTTATAACGGCAACCGTCGGCGGACAAATCCGCGTATTGGTTCCCGCAAACCAGGCTCAGTACAAGATAAACGCCGTCGCGCATCTTAACGGCCTGTTCGGAACTTCCGTAATGCATACCTACAATACTACATCAGGCGGAACAACAACTCTTCCCGCCGCAGTAACCGGCGTAATGTATGACAGCGCTACCAACAAGATCATGTGGCAGCCGGTTATACCTCCTACAGGCGTAACACCTGTTCCTATCTATGAGTATGTCGTTAAAATCGACGCGAACGAATATCCCGCAGGAATGATGATTGAATATCCCGTTCCCACAGCTATCACAGGCGGACCTCATTCATATCAGGTAGCCGCTAAGGTCTCCGGCACTACGACAATCGGCCCGTGGTCACCAGCTACCGCGGGTTCCTTCACGGTCGCAGGCGGAACACCAACCGGCTCGGTAACAAGCATATCAGCCACAAACGGCAACATCACATTAGTCGTCAGCCCAACACCGACCGTAGCTCCGACTTTAGGCGATTTCTTTGTCGAACAGTCATTAGATAACGGCGCGTATGTGCAGATCACTCCAACAACCATTAATAGCGCGGTTGCGTCAATGAATGTATCGTTAGCCGTTATGCCTGTTACCCCGGGATCGATTGTAATAAACGGCAAATACCACGTAAAATACAAAAATGGCGCTTTCTCGTCTGACGCTACTTTCACCGTTCAGCCGACCGGCGGAACAGCACCCGCACAGCCGACAATTGTATCCACCGATATGTCCACTCCCGGTTCGGCCCTTGCTCACATTACGATCACGGCCGCCGCGGGCGCTCAGATCAAATACTCGACCTCGTCAACAACTAATGGCGACGTGCCCGTTGCGCCGGCCGCACCGTCAACGATGACGGCCGTGAACTCACCGGTAACCATCGACCTGCCTGTAGGAACGAAGATGCATGTAGCAGCGGTCGCGGTTTTAAATAATGTTAACTCAACTCCCGCCACCTCGTTCTTCAATAACTATCAAACCCCGACGGCAACAGCTCCCGGCGCACCGGTATTCTCGCCTGACGCTATAGCCACTCCAGGCACGGCGGCAATGTCCGTAACGATAACCGCTCCTGCTGGAGCCATGGTTAAATTCTCAACGATGATAACCAATGATGGCACTGAACCCGG
>CAZJFS010000082.1:0-19194 GCA_964545075.1 uncultured bacterium | reverse complement strand
TATAGTGAAGTCAATGTTAAGCTTGCTTTTCAGATGTTGAACGGCAATATCATAGCTGTCGCTGATAATTCCTATGATGTAAGCTTTTTTCTTAAGTTCCGCGATCACATTACCTGCGTCGCTAACGACCGGTATTCTGTCTATTTCATTGAGGATATCGCCGATATTTAATCCTTTCAGCGTTTTCGCGATCAATTTGGTCACAACGTATGGGTCTGAATTTTCCGTCACTATTTCTATCAGTTTATTCTTAAATCCGAATTTATCCGCGAGAGCATATATTACCCGGCCGTCAAGAAGCGTATTATCCATATCGAATATGACCATTTTATTCATTTTGGTGACGCATTCCTTGATGGTTGAATCCATTTCAGAACTCACAAGGGCGTAAGAACCAAGATCTTCAAGCGTAAATTTCGAACTCTTCTGCGCTCTTTTCAATATGGCCCTGGACACTTCGCGTGACATTTTTCCGAGTTGTCTCCATTGTTTGGATTTATGCTCGATATAACCTATTTCCTGCTCCACTATTCTTACGCCAAGATTATGCATGTCTATCAAAATACCTATATCTACACCGTAATCGTTTTCGAATTCAACTTTTTTAAAGAACTCTTTTTTGCCTGAAATGATCCCGCTTAGAGGCTGACAAAATTTTACCAGTTCGGGGAAAAGCAGGCTTAATAGAGGCTTGGCTACAAGTTCGGTAACCCGGCCCGCTTCGCGTGAAAATTTAGACTTGACGAAATCGGCTTCGCCGCTTATCAACGGTCCGGTCATGATTTTAGAAATATCATCGTCGTAATTTTCTATATCACCGTCCAGGTATATTATCAAGTCGTTACTGGCGTAGTAAAGTCCGTCCAGCATAGAGGCGCCTTTTCCGAGTTTGGTGCTCTGCATTACCTTTGCGCCAGCCAAACGGGCTCTTTCTACGGTTGTATCGCCTGATGCGTCGTCGACGACGATGATCTCGGTGACCTTTTCAAATTTTAACGCCTTGCGGATAACGTTTTCTATGGTTCTTTCTTCGTTTAATACCGGTATTATAACGCTTATCATATGGCACCTCCATGATTTGATTTTCTTTCGATTTATTTGGCAGGTGTTTCAGTTATTTAATTCTGTCCGTCTTTAAAGTCGATAATTTTTTTCAAAACGCTTTTTTTTCTTGGTGCCGACCGTGCATCGGCTTCCGTAATTACCGCGCCTATATTCACGTCGATCGATTCGGATTTTTTTAAAAGCAGGACCTGAGAAGGATAAATACTCCTGTGCCCGCTCATGAAAAAGCTTACGACGCATGCTACCGCAGCGTAAGGCGCTATCGGCGATCCGAATATCTCCATGGCCATAATGCTTGCCGCTATCGGTGTGTTTGCGGCCCCCGCGAGAACGGCCACGAATCCTATCGCTGAAAAAGTGGCGACATCCAGCCCCATCAGCTGCGCAAAAAGCATGCCGGAGGTTGCTCCGATAAAAAATATAGGCGTTACCACGCCGCCGCTGCCGCCAAAGTTGAGCGTTATCGAGGTGAACAATATTTTGGCGAGAAAGGCGTACCATACGACGTATCCTCCTGCGAGATAAGAATAAATGATATTAGGATTAAAACCCATATATTCCAAACCGTACCATATATTTTTTTCGCGCGGCAGGCATGAATCTATCGTTTCTATCCCGAGCCCCAGAAATTGTTCGGAAAAAATAAATGTAAGCCCTATCAATATCATTCCTCCAAGTATAGCCTTATATCGCTTATCCAGCTTTATTTTCGCGGATAAGTCTTCGAAGAATCTCATGGTTTCAATAAAAATGATCGAACAGATACCGAAGAATATTCCGGCCAGGACGACTTTGAGAAAAAATACCTCGCTGAATACCGGAATGAAATTTACAGTATGCTTCGAATAACCTATTCCGAGAGCTTCCGCAACCTGATAACTGGTGATGCCGGAAATGAATGACGGCAGAAGGACATCATAGAGCATGCTTCCGACAAAGAGGACTTCTACGCCGAATATCGCACCCGCGAGCGGGGTTCCAAAGACCGCCGCGAAGCCGGCGCTTATGCCGCAGATGACGAGTTTGCGGCGGTCATGGCCGTCGAATTTGAAAAGATTTGCAAAATATGAAGCGAGACCGGCGCCTATCTGGGCGCATGGACCTTCTTTGCCCGCCGAACCGCCGCATGCGATAGTTACTATGGTAGCAAAGAGTTTTACCGGAACCACCATAATATCAATATTGCTGTCCCTTTTATGGATCGCTTCAATGACCTTTTCGGTTCCGTGCCCTTCCGCCTCTGGAGCGAAATATTTCACCAGAAGAACGCTTATAAGAAAAGCGAGCGGAAGCCAAAAATAATAATGCGTGAACTGCCCTCTGAAAGATATGCTCCAGTTCAACATTTTCAGAAATGCCGTCGCTGCGGCCCCTACAATGGCCCCGATCGTCGTAGATAAGAGAACCCACTTCGAAATGCTGAAAAATAATATCGCTTCTTCCGTGATCTTTCTTTTCATTACTATGACCTCTAATCTTTCTTTTTTTTAACATTTTCATAATGCTGAAAATTTTTTATCCTTGTTTTTCAATTTATCCTGGCGTTTAATGTCCGGAATCCGCGGATTTTTCAGCAAATTTGATATTCGAAAATTCTTCAAGCAGCCCGTTGACCTCGGTAAAACCGGGAAGATAGTATCTCGCGCTGGACCGTTCGACCCCCACTTTCACGGAATAAACAGTTTCCGGAAGAGCCTTGAAAAGATCTTCGTCGGTGACGTCATCGCCCACTGAAAGTATGAAATCAGGTTTGTTGGCGACTATAAAATGCATTCCTCCGACCTCTTTACTCACGCCGGCGCATCTGATCTCGAGCGCCTTGTTTCCCATGAGTATCTGAAGATCTGCGTTTGCGGTGAAATGGATCAGATCGTCGCGAAGTTCCCTGACTCTCAACGCGCTTAATTCTGAATCGGATTTCCGGTAATGGAACACTACGGCAAACTCCTTTTCTTCCATGAAAGCTCCCGGAAGCCTGTCGACGCATCTTTCAACTATCTGCATTATTTGATGCTTCCAGTCGTTTTTAAGGGGCTTCAGCGCATGCCATGCGCCGCCTTTTTCGCATACCCATGCGCCGTGTTCGGCCACCATGCCGATCCCGGTCCCTCCGAACCACTTTTCCAGCGTGTGCCTTTCGCGTCCGCTGATTATCACTACGTCGTTACCCGGAACCGCAGAAAGCTTTTTAAGAGTTTCAATAAGTTTCGAGCCGGGGCGGGCTTTTTCAGGGCTGTTCGCGAACGGCACGAGCGTTCCATCGTAATCGAGAAGCAGAAGGCGGCTTCCGGCCTTGCCGTATTTTTCAAACATCTCTTTCTTCATATTACCTCTCAATAGTTTGGTTTCGAGCTTCGAACGCTCGGCCTTCACCGCAAGAAGTTTTAATATAAAATCTTCGGCCCATCGCGATATATCGTATCTTTTCAGACGCTTTTGCATTTCTTTATTTCTTCTTATCTGCTCCTCTTCCGGGAGTTCCAACGCTTCTTTTATCGCAAGGGTCATTTCGTCAACGTCATTAGGATTTACCATTATCGCTTCGCCCATTTCACGCGCAGCGCCAGCGGTTTCACTTAACACCAGCACGCCGCGGCCGTCAGCCTTCGACGCTACGAATTCCTTGGCGACAAGATTCATTCCGTCGCGAAGCGGAGTGACAAGGCCTACATCACTTGCCGAGTAAGCCGCGGCCAGCGCTTCAAACGAATATGATCTGAATTGATAGATCAGCGGCGTCCAGCTGACGCTTCCAAATTTACCATTAATTTTCCCAACCATTTCTTCTATCTGTTTTTTCATCGTCATATACTGATCGACGCCGGTGCGCGAAGGCACGACAAGCGACAGTAAAGATACATGGCCGTGCCATTGCGGATAACGTTCGAGAAACAGCTCATACCCTCTCAGCCGGTTAATAATACCCTTGGTGTAATCCAGTCTGTCAACGGAAAGTATTATTTTTTTATCTCCTGACGCTTTTTTGAATTCATCTATCTCTTTTTGAACATGAGGGTTTTTAGACGCGCCGTTGAATTTTTCGTAATCTATGCCGATCGGGAAAGTATCGGCGACGGATGTATGGTTGTCGCAGTTGATCGCGCCGAGGTTGTGTTCGTGACCGAGCATTCGAAGGACAGCGCGCAAAAAATATTGAGTGTAATCGTGAGTGTGAAAGCCGACCAAGTCTGACCCGAGAAGTCCTTCCAGAATTGAGTTTCTCCATTCTCTTGGAAGTAATCTGAATATTTCGAATGACGGGAATGGTATATGATGAAAATATCCGATCGCGAGATCCGGTATTTTTTTTCTGAGCATAGCCGGCAGAAGCATCAGTTGATAATCATGCACCCAGACTATATCGCCGGGTTTGACTATTTCGAGTACTGCATCGCAAAATGTCTCGTTGACGCTTACATATTGGTTCCAATGTTCGGCGAAATAATTGGTCAGCGTCGGAAAATAATGAAAGAGCGGCCATATTGTCTTATTACAAAACCCCAGATAGAACTTGTCCATGACCTTTTCCGACAGAAAGACCGGATGACATCTGTATTTAGAAGCGAGTTCCGAACTGACTTCAGCCCTTTTGCCCGCGCTTATTGCGCTTCCGGGCCAGCCGATCCAGAGATATTCAGAGACCTCGAAATTACGGCTTTTCATTGTTTCAAGATATGACGAAAGTCCCGTGGCGAGGCCGCCCGAGCTCTGTTTATAATTTAACTTTCCTTCTTTTTCCTCCACTGTAACGTGAAGCCTGTTTGAAACTACTATGAGTCTCATAAAATCCTCCTTAAGCTTTTTTTCGAGATCCGTTCCCGGTCAGAGCGGAACGGACGATATCCGGCCCGTATACTTTATCAAAATTCCTCATTGGGTGCCCGTCAGGAAGACCTTCTTCAGGCGGAACAGATAATAACCGTATGGCCCGAGGGTCAGAAAATACGGCAGGCGTCCTATCTTTGGAAAATCAGTTCCGCCCATCATTTCTACCGGTATCATATTTTCAAAATCTTCCAGTTTCAATTCGCCCGGCTGTGACGTATCGGCCAGATTGAAGACGCATAGCGCCTTTTCATCGTCGAGCTCTCTTATAAACACAAGTATCTTCTTGTTCTCAGGGTATAGGAACGTTAGTTTTCCGGCGCCGAAAAGCATTCCGGCGCACATGGATTTTCTCAGTTTTATAATGGCTTTAACGAAATTTAAAAGCGAACTTGGATTATTTCGCTGCGCTTCGACGTTTACCGCGTTATAATTATATTCCGGATCGGTTATGACGGGCGCATAAATTCGCGAAGGGTTGCAGTCGGAGAACCCGGCGTTCTTGTTGTCACTCCATTGCATAGGTGTTCTGACGCCGTTTCTGTCGCCCAGATAGATATTATCTCCCATTCCGATCTCGTCTCCGTAATACATTACCGGCGTTCCGGGCAGCGTGAACAGGAGCGCGTTCAAAAGTTCTATTTTTCTACGGTCGTTCTCTAAAAGAGGAGCTAGTCTGCGTCTTATGCCAATATTGATTTTCATCTGATTGTCCCTGGCGTATTCGCGGTACATATAGTCGCGTTCCTCGTCAGTGCACATTTCGAGAGTTAGTTCGTCGTGGTTTCTGAGAAATATCGCCCATTGACAATTTCCGGGTATTTCCGGTGTGCGCTTTATTATGTCTATTATCGGACCGTGATGCTGCTGTTTGAGCGCCATGAAAATTCTTGGCATGAGCGGGAAATTGAACGCCATGTGAAATTCGTCGCCTTTTCCGAAATACCGCACCAGGTCCTGAACCCATTGGTTCGCCTCGGCGAGTATTATACGGTCTCCATATCTTTCATCGATAAAAGTTCTTAGTTCTCTAATGTATTCATGCGTTTCAGGCAGGTTCTCGCAGTTGGTCCCCTCTTTTTCGAAAAGATAAGGTACTGCGTCTACTCTGAACCCGTCCACGCCCAGGTCGAACCAGAATTTGATAATGTTTTTCATTTCATCCCGCACCTCGGGATTTTCAAAATTCAGGTCCGGCTGATGATAATAAAACCTGTGCCAGTAATATGACTTGCATTCGTTACACCAGTTCCAGTTAGAACTCTCGGAATCGGTAAAAATAACTCGCGTTCCTTTGTATTTCGCGGGATCGTCCGACCAGACGTAATAATCGTGATACCTGGAAGCTTTGCCTTTTCGTGACTCAATGAACCACGGGTGACGATCTGAAGTATGGTTTAGCACAAGCTCTAAAAGCACCTTGATCCCTCTTTTATGGGCCGCATCCAGAAATACCACGAAATCCTTGAGAGTTCCATAGTCGGGATTTATGCCATAGTAATCCATGATGTCATAACCGTCGTCACGCGCCGGAGACGGATATGTCGGAAGAAGCCACAGGCAATCTATTCCGAGGTCTTTCAGGTAATCGAGCTTTTCAGTGAGGCCGCCAAAATCACCTTTGCCATCATGGGTCGAATCCTTGAAAGCCTTGACGTGCAGTTCATAAAAAACAGCATTTTTATACCATGTCTTATCCATATTGCCACCTCTCGCGTCTAACGACGACGGATTACCAGCCTAAAAGTTTTGCGGCCATCAGCAGGATCAGGCATATGCCTATAGAATAAAACAGTCTGTTGAAATCCGGGCCGGAAACATCTTCGGCCGTATTTACAGAATTCCTTTTTTCATGCGGAATATCGTTCTGCACATTGTCAATCTCTTTTTCATTGTTATCTTTTTTCATTTCATGTCTCCTTTGAAAATCTTAAGTTTAAATTATGACAAGTTGTTTTCCGGACAGGATGAGTTTTGCTTTCGATTTATTTGAATTCATGATAACAACAGGCAAAAACGATTTAAAACATAGCGTGTCTTCCGGTGCCATGTTAAATTTCACGTTTCCGAATTCGACGGTTATCTCGCCGGAAATCAAAAATATAAATCTCATCTCGCCTATGTTTTCAATTCCTTTTTTTATTTCTAGTCTGCCTTCGGCCGCGATCTCGACATTAAACCATTCAGGGCCTAGTTCATACAAAAGAGGATTGAGGGCTGAAATGTCCGCCTGCATGGTAGATTTAACTCTTGGAGCGTCGCCGTGTCTGGTTATAAAACAACTTTTCTTCTCGGCCTGTTCGAAAAAGTCGGACAATTCGATGCCGTAATAATGAAGAATGGCTTCAAGTGAGTTAAGCGAAGGATATATTTTTTCGTTTTCGATCTGAGAGATCAGGCTTGCCGTCATATTCGTCTTATTCGCAACATCGCTCAATGTCAGGGATTTATCCGTTCTGATCTTTTTTAAAAAATATCCTATATTCATAATACTCCGCCTTTTATTTATGGTTGCCGTTTCTTTCTCCGAATTTACTTGTTTTGAGCGCGCTAAGGTCCTCTGGTATTCGAATATAGAACGTAGTTCCCTCTCCGGCGGCGCTTTCGAAAGTAATCGTTCCACTATGCCTCTCGATTATCTTTTTCACGATCGAAAGGCCCACCCCGGTTCCTTCTGCGGACTTGGCTTCGTGCGTCCTGAAGAATGGCGTAAATATATTTGACTGGTAACGCCTGGAAATCCCGATACCGGTATCGGAATATATGAATATATGCTCGCCGCCGACTTTCGCATAAGATATTGAAATTTCCTTGTGTTCCCCGTCTCCCATATATTTTATCGAGTTTGAAATAAGGTTGTTCCAGACTCTGCTAATGCTTCCGAGGTCGGCTTCAATATTAGGGATATCGTTTTGAACATTCACTGTTATATTATTTTCTTGAATCAAGCTTTCCTGCAATCTCAGATTCGTGTCGATGACATTTTTCATATCCAGTTTTTCTATTTTTAACGCGGCATTATTCGCCTTGCTTAATGCAAGGATATCATTTATCAACGAGTCCATTTTCATTGCCGATTTTGTTTCTGTATCGAGATAATCCCAGAGTTTCGCGTTTTTCTTTTCAGCATCGATCTTTGAAAGTTCGGATTTCGATAATTCCAGAAATCCCATTAATCCCGACAACGGAGTTTTCAAATCGTGAGAAACGGTATGCGCGAATGCTTCTAATTCATTGTTCTGAGTGTTGAGCAGTTCGTTTTTTTTCGCCATTTCGTTTATAAGATCCTTGTTATCAAGATATACCGCCACGCTGCCAACCAGTTCCAGGATCCTTTTTATGCGTTCTTCAGTGAAGCAGGTTATGTCTTCCTTAAAATAAAAACTCATTAGGTATTTGTGATTGTTGCCTTTCATTAGCGGGCAGGCGAGAAAAGTTTTGATCTCGTATTTTTTTATATAATCGATAAAATCAACCCTAACCGCTGAAACAGCTTCTTTCGCAAGGTCAAGTTTTCCATTCATCGCTTCCAGATCGTATAAAACGAATTCATTCACCACGCTTGTGTTTCCAAGGAAAAACTTAAAATCATGAAACGCGTTTATATCATGAACATCCATTTTGCTTTCTGCGTTTATATACGTTCCGATCTTTTCGTATCCGACAGCATTGGAATGGGCTGACTGTTTTTTTTCAAATAATCTTGAGGCGTGAGCGCCAAGACCTTTAGATACCGTATATAAAAGTCGTTCGGCGTCAGCGGTATCGTATTGTCCATCAAAAAGGTCCATGAGCTTTGCCTTGACTTTTTCGGTTTCGAGCCTTGTATCGAGTTCATTAAATGTCTTGGAAAAGTATAGTATCATTAGATATGTTATGATTATGGACATCGCTGTTAATACAATAAATAATGAAAGTAGTTTGTATTTTAAATTTTCAAAAAGTCCGGCGGCATTTTTAAAATTTTCAAAAACGGTGTTATATTCAAGCTTTAGCGTGTCGTCTATAGCGTCTTGCAGTTGATCGAATTTTTTTTCTCCGTCCTTCAAGATGGCGTTTATATCTTCGATTGAAGCGGGTGGATGAAGTTTTAATGAAATTATCTCATCGCTGAATTTTTTAAGACCATCGAGGTAATTTAGTATCTTTTCTGTGCTTTCTTCTTTTTGAGCATTTCGACTATAATTTTTAAAAAGCTGTATATCCCTGCTCGCGGTTTTGTATGTGTCGATTATCGAACCTGCGTTATTGTCGATACTTTTTTCAGTTTTGGCAGCGATCAGATGTCCTTCAAGTGCGCGAATGTCAAGGACATTCTTTCTGACTGTTTCCAGAACAGTTAAGGCTGCCGAACCATGTTTTTCGACAAGCATATGCAGGTCGCTTATCTTTTCCATTTCTCTGAAAGCGATAACTCCGAACAAAATGAAAATTGCCACTATCGCTAAAAAGCAGATTGCGAGCTTATATTCTTTTTTTATAACTCCTCCCGGTTTAATTTCAAGTTATTTTGCTCCATATTTTAATCATAGCTTAATTCATACACTTTGTCAACACATTTTAATAAATACTTAATACGAGCGTTACGTTTATTAAAAACCAGCCCAAAGTTTCTCGCTTATATACCTTTTAAAATAATCATTTATACACTCACAAACAAAAGCAGTTGACAATCTCACCGGTTTAATGTTAAAATAAACTAAAAGTTAATTTATAATTAAAATAAATGTTTTTTAACATTCTAATTTAACCATTAGTTTTAATGCGTCTATTTATTATTTTTGGAGGTATCATATGAAAAATAATCTGGTTATTTTGCTAGTCGAATTGAAAGAAAGCTTTTCGGAAATATTTAAAAGCAGACTTTCTTCAATTAAAAATGATGTTAATTTTGTCCAAATCAACAACTATCAGGAAATAAATAAAAAATGCAATACATGTGACGCTTTAGTAGCAGAGTTCAGCGCATACAACAGTCAATTTTTAGATTTTTTCTGCTTTTTACGCAAGATTCCAATTTTTATGTTTATTGATAAAAACGGGAAGAAACTTTAAAAAAAACATAACGTTAAAAACGATGCCGTTTTCATAATGAAGAAAAACGAAGAAAAAAATGCCGAAGAACTGATATCGATTTTATCTGAACATTTCAAACTGTAGAAAGCATGTAGAAAGCAAGTACAAAAGTACTATTTCAGTTTGTTTTGAGATTTATTAAAAATGGTTTCGCGGTTTTCCAATCTATAGCTTTTTCCACGAAGAGTGATAGGCTGGAACGCATAACACAATAATAGAATATAAGAAAACCGTCTTGTTTTTGCTGGTCATTATTTTACCTTCGCTATTTACAAGTCTTACATACTACCGTTTTGTGGCTTTAAACTTTATTAAGTATCAGCGCTAATGAACTTTTAAATGTTTTTAAGACTATTTTAATTATTTAACAATCATTTATTAAATCTTGCTTAAAAACATTTAGTTATTTTTATTTTTATGGCACGACTTTTCAAAAAAAGCCGATATATCATCTTAATTAAGCGTGTAATGTTAAAAAAGTAATCGTGAGGTAAATTATGCATGAAATTTTAAAATCCATAAGTGAAATTATTTCATTTTTGAATGGTTATTTGTGGGGCACTCCAATGCTTATATTGTTATTCGGAACGCATTTGTTTTTAACATTTAAATTGCGTTTCATTCAACGTTATACCTGGACCGCGATAAAAATATCCATAAGTAAAGATAAAGAAGGCGATGGAGATGTAAGCCAGTTCGGAGCACTTTCAACCGCACTTGCCGCAACCATCGGCACTGGCAACATTGTCGGGGTAGCTACCGCAGTAGCAGCTGGCGGACCGGGTGCCGTTTTGTGGATGTGGCTTACCGGCGTTTTCGGCATAGCCACGAAATACTCCGAAGCGCTACTTGCCGTTAAATACAGGGTTAAAACGTCAGATGGCATGATGCTTGGCGGACCAATGTACACACTCGAAAATGGACTTAAAATGAAATGGCTTGCCATAATTTTTTCAATTTTTACTGCAATCGCGGCTTTCGGGATCGGCAATATGGTTCAGGCAAATTCAATCTCATCGCTTTTAAATGAAACTTGCCACGTATCGCCTTATATTTCTGGCGTTATCATGACTATTGTAACGGCCATGGTAATTCTCGGCGGTATAAAATCTATATCTAAATTCTGCGAATACCTTGTGCCATTCATGGCATTTTTTTACGTCTTAGGCTGCATCATAATCCTTGGCATTAATTTCAACTTTATCATCCCGGCCATAACCTTAATTATAAAATCTGCATTTTCTCTTGAGGCAGTCGGCGGCGGTCTTATGGGAACCGGCGTTTTAATGGCGGCAAGATTCGGAATCTCACGCGGTCTTTTTTCAAATGAATCGGGCCTTGGATCCGCGCCAATAGTCGCGGCAGCAGCGCAAACTAAAAATCCTGTCCGTCAGGCGCTTGTTTCCGCTTCAGGAACCTTCTGGGATACGGTTGTAGTATGCGCAATGACCGGTTTGGTTATTGTGACAAGTATTTTAAAAGATCCAGAACTGATTAATTTAAAAGGCGCATCGCTCACTAAAATGGCTTTTGCCAATATTCCTTATGTTGGGCCGATCGTCTTAACAGTTGGTCTTCTTACTTTCGTGTTTTCAACGATACTCGGTTGGTCTTATTATGGCGAACGCGCGATCGAATATCTTTTTGGCAAACCGGCTATTAAAATTTACAGGTATCTCTGGGTAATTGCAGTTTTGGTCGGTTCAGTGATTTCATTACCCTTAGTATGGGACTTTGCAGATATGGCAAATGCATTAATGGCGATTCCTAACCTTGTCGCACTCCTTGCGCTTAACGGAATCGTTGTAGCCGAAACCAAAAAATATCTCTGGGACGATAACCTCGATAATTCAGACGACGAATGCGATGATGCCGAAAAAATACCGGAACCGGAAGCTATTACATAAAAAATCGGGAAAGCGTACTGTAAATAACTAATATTACTACGAAAAATGCAATTTCAAATATTTTACATGAGAGGAGATAACACACATGTTGTCTCCCCTCAACATTTTCCGCAAACTATTTATGTAGGATTGTAATATCCAGACAACGATTAATCGAAAGTATATTGAATTTAAGTTTCATTTAAGAAAGATTTGATTTAAAAGACGATGCATGTTATAATTGTTAATGAAACTTAAATTTATTTAATTAGAATTAAAAGGCGGAGAAATATGAAAGAAAATAATGACAGGTCCCAACAAAACCAAAACGAAATTAAAAAAGAAAACAAGTCGCTAACCAAAGATTCCCAACGCGGCCTAAATATTATCGATAAGCTTATGCTTTCTCTAATGATCTGCTTAACTTTATTTATCGTAGTATATATTGTTTCAAAATTATTAGGAGTGCATTAAATCAATATTGATTGTAAAACTCCGAGTATATTCTAATTTTATATAGTCGGGCAAGGCTATATTGGGCCGAGGTTTATATAATAATTGCGTTTCAATTTAAAAGAAAAAGGGGTGTTCCAGAATCATCTTGGAACGCCCCCTTCAAAAACTATTGCCTTTTCATTTCAACCTATTCGCTGCTCTGGTCGTAACCTTTTTCTACCCTTTCAACAACCCATTCGCCATTTTGTTTTATAATATAAACTTTTGCGACATCGGGTGAAGGCATAGTGAGAGTGACGACGGCCTGAGCGGATGTCTGATAATAATTTTCAACGGCGATGATCTGACCCAGCGTATCGCCGAAATACTCATTCAAAAGCTTTGATATCCCCTGATTATCCTCGACTCCAGCCATGGTCTTAACGGCCGTGGAAACAGTCGGATCGCTTTTTTCAAGACACCCGACGGAATAGAAGGCGGTCATCAGTATGAGAGTGACTACGATAAAAAGCGTCTGAATTTTTGAAACTGCGTCAAATTCAGCGCTCGATGAAGTTTGATACTGCGACATAATGCTGCGACTCCTTCTTCGATATTTACCTTGATTAAATAAAACTTATATGTATTATCGAAGGATTATTCGCCAGCCTTAGCTATTTTTTTCAAGCACGACAATTTTTTTATAAGGCATTTCAATGTCGGCATCACGAAAGCCCTCAAGTATCCGTTTTCTCAATTCACACTCAAAATCAAGCTTTTTTCCAAGAGCTACGCGGGTCTGAGTCCTTATCACAACGTCTGATTCGCCGAAACTGATTATGCCCAATACTTTCGTGCGCTCGATGATATAGTATTTCCACTCGCTGCAGAGTTTGGATGAGATCGTGGCGATGACCGATAAAACTTTATCAAAATCGCTTTCATAAGCGACCGATATTTCAAGCCTGGATATTGAATAATCCTTCGAGTAATTAGAAATCTTTGAAATCGCTCCATTGGGTATAATGTGGAGCGTTCCGACCACGTCGCGTATCTTGGTTATTCGAACCGATATTTCTTCGACGGTCCCTTCAATGCCTTCGACGGTGATGTAATCCCCGACATTATACTGGTCCTCGAATAGAATAAAGAACCCGGAAACAAGGTCCTTTACAAGGTTCTGCGAGCCAAAACCTACCGCAAGACCGACTATTCCGGCGCCGGCGACTATAGGCGTGACGTCTATGCCTATTTCCTTTAAAATTATATAGATCCCAAAAAACGATATAACATATTTAGCGGAACTTTTGATCAAAGGCACGATAGTGATGCCGCGTTTTTTCAGACTGTCGGACGTGTTCTGGCTGAGCGCGCTGCGGCCGATATCGTCGGCTATCTTTTCAACCAGATGCCATAGCGCAATGCCGCTTACAACCACGCCAATAATAAGCGCGGCCTTTTTATATAAAAATACCGCCCACTCGGACGCGAGAAAATCGAAAAAATAATGAACGCCCAGACCCCATATTTTAAGGGTGAAAATTAAAAATATCACTATAAAAAATATTTTATAAAAGATTCTGATATAAACGACGGCGTTCTCCTTGAATTTATCATAAGTTCTCACGCCGGTAAGCGTTCTGTCGTCCGAAAAGATCCAGTCAAAAGTCGTAAGAGCGATCTTTGGAGCTATATAGAGAATCGAATAGAGTAAGCCGGTTAAAAACGATGAATTGATGACATAAGTGGCGGTCCTATAATAACCCGCAAAATTTATTATGGCGGCGAGTACCAAAACAACAAAGATAACTGTATTAAACCTGTTTAAAACATGATTATATAAGGACGCGAAATGATTCATCCAGGGCGTCGCATGGCGCGCCCGAAGCCGGTGTTTGTTTATATAAAGCAGCGAAAAAATCCGGCGTCTATAATTTTTAAAAATAAAGATCGCTGGAATTAAGATGAAAACCTTATATATGAACTTACATAAAATAATAATGGATGCCGATGTGGAAAAAATGAGAATGATACTTAAAACCTGAGTTAAAAAAAGAAGACATTTGAAAAACAATATAAGCCGGAAATAAAAGTCGGAATCTATGATATTTTTTGATGCCATAATATGCACCATTGAAAAAGCGGCCCGATATATCGCAAAAATTAAAATAAAAAGCAGAATCGCCATTCCCGCCGAAGTTTTAGGAATAGTAGTCATTACATACATTGAAGCGGAAATAAATGCGATAAAATATTCAAGTGTATCCAAAATAAAAACCACGAAAGAATTTTTAGAGTCTTTGAATGAAAGAAAGCGCCGTACGACATAAACCGCCAAAAACCATACGAGTGAAAAAATTACGGCATTGCGGATAACCACCATCGAAAAATAAATATTTTCAGGCGCCTTGAAGAATTTCTTGCTTTGCTCCGAAATGGACTCGAGACCATAATAGGAGTTGCTTACAAAACCCACGAAAGAATTATAAGACTCGCTGAAAGTTTTAATTTCAAGCCGTTCTTGTATCTCGTTTGAATAAGAATGAAACTGTTTTATTATATTGTCGATATTTTTAATTTTTTCATTTACGAGATTTTCATATTTTTTTAAATTCTCACTATGTTTTTCAAGCAGAGCGATCCTTTTCTTGATTACTTCAACGATCGCTACGATTACATCTTTTAAAGCCGTAATTTCACGGCTGAATGCTTTATCTTGTTCGCGCATGTGCAGAGTTATTTCCACGGATTCTTTTTCGCGCCCGCTAAGCTCGGATCTTAAAAGCGTCAGCTGAGATTCTATCTTCTTCTGGTCGTTCGTAATATAGGCAAATTGCCCTCTCGTCTCTTCGCGCAAGGCTCTATAAGCCGCAATTTCTTTTTTTATCGCTTCTTTATCAAAACCGACGCCCTTTTCCTGAATATATTTATAGAGCTTTTTCAGGCTTTCCGTCTCATCGCGCGCCACATCGGCGGAATAATTTGCGACTTTGATCAAAAATTTGGAGAAATCTTCATTTTCGTTGGCATAAGTTGTCTTTTGCCTTAAAAGTTCCTGTTCGTTCTGAAGCTTTAAATTTAAAAATTTTAATTTTATATTATTTGAAGCGCTATCGCCGGAGCTTTGCTCTTTTTTTATTTCCTCGGCGATCTGATCGATCTTTTTTAAGGAATCATCGAAGTTTTGCTGTATATCGGCTGCGGCGGGGCGAGAATTCTGCCATTTTTTCACTTCCAGTTCCGATGTAGTGGGCAGCGGAAGCGTTTTAGATGAAACAACGCCTGAATTATTTTTCAAAAAACGATATATTTCTTTTTTTCGGTCCTGTTCCGACTGTATCTTCAATAATTCGCCGCTGTTTATCTTGAGATTACGGCTGAGCGAATAAAGTTTGAGTTCATAATATCTTAAGAGCTTTTTTTTCAGATTAAAGTCTGAAGTATCGATATTATTTTGCGCCAATACAAAAAAATCCGCTATTCCGCCTTTTGAAAACAACTTTATATTGACCTGGACGGCCGCGGAATCTGAAACGACCGCTGAAAGCTTTAAAACCGAGTCGATAGCGCTTTCCTGCTGTGCGGTTATAATATCGATCTCTTTCTGGATAAGGCCGTTCTCAGTATTTTTGGATTTAACGGTATTTTCCAGAAGCGATATTTCATACGATATTGCGTCGACGTCGGCATTCTTCATCTCAAAAAAAGGCTTTTCAAGATCGCCGGAAGTGTATGTCATGGTTTTAAACAGATCGCCCTTGACCTTTATGGAAATAAAATCACGGTAGAGGTATTCGAAATCATCCCTGAGCTTGGAATGTTTGGAATAAAGAGAATCTAACGTGGATTTTATCTCCACGAGCTTTTTTTTCTCATATTCCGTGACGGCCTGCGGAGTATTTTTTGAATTTTTGAATTCGTCGAGATCCTTTAAATGAAAGACGATAGAATTTATATTAGCCGATATTTCATTTAAAACCGCCTGACCTTCAGGCAGCCTGGATGAAAAAGCGATAATATCCCCTGACGCTTCAGCGCGGGGAAAATCCGTTAAAACTATCGAAATGGCGATCACAAAAATAAAAAGCAGCGTCAAAACGCATCTTAACGACCCGCTTTTTAAAACGCCGCCTTGAATCATTTGCGCAAAAAGTTTATTATTCAAGAAAAATTCTCACCTTAAAATAAAGTTTACTTATCGCATAAACGGCAAGTAAACTTTATTTTTTTATATTTGAACTAAATTCAGGGACTTTTCAACCATACTAATCGTCGTTTACGCTATCTCCCTCAAAATATTTAAGCAGAGCGGCCTTGATCTTATCCGGCCAATCGTTAACGCCGAGGATCTCGATACCTACGAGTTCGTTTCCAAAAGCGAGGTCGACGGTTATGCCTTCGGCCACGTCTTCATGAATTGAAGCCTTTCTGTCAGGATTTAAAGCGAGATATAGAGCGCCATCTTTTTTATTGAATCTTAAAATTTCCTTACCCATTTGATTCCTACTTTCATATATCCAGGTTATTTTTTAGCCATAAAGTCTGAAGCTTTGAAGCCTCTTGGAAGAAGCTCTGAAACCGTATAAGTTTCATAATTGGTTTTCGCGAGATCTTCATCGCGGAATTCGCCTATTGAATATACGCGCATCTCGGCGGGAGCGAACTCTGAAAGCACCTGACGGCATGCGCCGCACGGTGATACGGGATTTTTCGAGGAAGCGTATAACACGAGCGCTTTGAAATCCGTATTTCCATCAGAAACCGCTTTAAAAACAGCGATTCTCTCGGCGCAACATGTGAGCGAGTACGATGCGTTCTCAACATTGCATCCGGTATAAGCTGAGAGATTGGATGTGCCGGTATTTATAAGAAGCACAGCTCCGACCTTAAAGCGCGAATAAGGAGCGTACGCTTTTTTGGAGGCTTCTTTCGCCATTTTAAACAAAATATTAAGAGTTTCCCGGTTGAGTTCAGAAGTTTTAGCTGCCGCGGGTTTTACCTGTGGCTTAGCCTTACCGTCGACAGGCCGCTGTGGGAGCGGAGCCGCCGTTGGTTTCGCGGGAGATTTCGAGGCTATATGTTGAACCGGAGCCGGCTTTTGCGGCTGCGCGGGTTTCTGGGCAGGCTGGTGGAACGCGGGCTTTGCTTGCTGCGGCATAGCCGGTCTGGGCTGAAAGTTTTTATTTGCGGGCTGCTTTGCCTGCGGCACGGGCTGGTTATTTTTAACCGGCTGGCTTTTCGCTGACGGTTTAACCTGCGCGACAGGCATAGCCGGCTTTTTATTGTTCTGAATCGGATACTTCGCTGACGCGGCAGGCGCTTGATGCTTCACGGGCTGCGAAGGCTTTGTGTTATGTGATAAAGCCGTGGCTTTCATGGCCGGTTTCGCCTGAGGCTGCGAAGGCTTTTTATTATTCTGGATCGGATATTTCGATGAAACATTCTGTTTAGCTGCCGGTGCGGACGGTTTGGGAGCGGTCTTCACGTTAGCCGGTTTAGCCTGAGGCTGCGACGGCTTTTTATTATTCTGGATCGGATATTTCGAGGAAGCGCTCTGTTTAGCCGCGGGAGCCGACGTTTTTTTCACGAACGGCGAAGACTGTTTTGAATTATTATTGTGATGGGATTTATTAGTGGAACCCATTAATTAAGCCACCGCCTTTTCTTCATATTCTTTCCAAGCAACTATAATGGGTGATACAATGAATATGGATGAATAGCAGCCGCATACCATACCAAATATCATCGAAGAAGCGAAAGCTGAAAGTTCGCCGCCGAAGAAGTAAATAGCGAGAAGCGGAAGCAACGTTGTCAGAACCGTAATAATGGTTCTTGAGAAAACCTGAGCAAGGCTTTCGTTGACCATATCATAGTATTTGGATTTTCTCATTATCTTGTAGTTTTCACGAATACGGTCGCATATGATGATCGTATCGTTGATCGAGTAACCGACGACCGTCAATAAAACCGCAAGCTGCTGCATATCGAATTCCTTGCCTGTCAGCATTATGAAACCGGTGGTAATTATAACGTCGTGGAAAAGAGCGATGATCGAAGGAACCGCGAATTTGAATTCGAACTGATACGTAACGTAAGCCAGGATACCAAAAAGCGATATGAATACCGCAAACAGAGCCTGATTACGAAGTTCGGCGCCGACAGCCGGACCGACCGAAGTTTCGCGAAGCGTATCAACAATGGTGATGTCTTTATCTTTTTTAGCAAGGCCGGCCGCCAGTTTTTCCTTTACTTCCTTGAGGGACTTGACTTCAACGCCCGTAACAGCGTCTTTATAGGCATTGCCGGATAAAAACTCGGTTTTTATTATTTTTTCAGAAGAATTTTCTCTTGTTGCGCCCTGGACGCCGGCTTTATCAAGTCCGCCCGTGAACGTGGACTGAACGGTCGTGCTTTTAAGGCCGCATTCGTCTTTGAGGATATCACGCACGACATCGTCAGCGACGAACTTCGAAAACTTAAGATGAAGTTCCGTACCGCCTTTAAAATCGACGCCGAAATTGAGAGTATAAGCGGGAGTAAGATAAAGGACAACAGTCAATATCAACGATATTATCGAAAACCCGTAACCTACATAACGCTGGGATAAGAAATCTATCTTTTTCAACTTATATCACCTTTCTTTTATATGCTTATGGTTTTTATTTTTCTGCCGGAAACTACGAGATCGAGTATTACTTTCGTAACGAATATCGCCGTAAACATTGAAATTATGATACCGGCTGAAAGCGTAACGGCGAAGCCTTTGATCGGACCGGTTCCATAGAAATAAAGAGCGAGCGCGGAAATAAGCGTGGTCAAATTCGAATCCCATATAGCGAGGAACGCGCGGTCAAAACCGGCTTCGATCGCGGCGCGAATAGTTTTTCCGACCTTAATCTCTTCCTTG
>CAZJFS010000081.1:0-19262 GCA_964545075.1 uncultured bacterium | reverse complement strand
GCGGCAGCTACAAAGAGATCATTGAGATATTGAAAAAAGCGGGGGCTAAGGAGTGACCGATCAGATCTCGCTTACGGCCTTGAATTTATTGAATTCAGAAGCGGCGACATTGGTTTTGATCTCATCGAGAATCCATTCGCCTTGGGAGTTTTTAATGAATTTCCAGAGTTCGTTGAATTTTTCTTTTTTTGATCTGTCGCCTTTTATTATGTCGCCTGTGGCATCGTTTATCTTATAGTCGATCATCGATCCCGTTATATATATCCACAGAATATCGTGGTCACCTCCGCTATGATCTTCGACGGACACTGCCTTTGAATCCAGCAATTCGATTTCGTCGAGGATATTTTTTTCGTGTCTGGCGATCATGGCGTCGGTCATTATTTTATGTTTGGCGTAAAGTTTTTCGCTCATGAATTCTTTGGCTATATCTTGATTTCTGGCCATCCACGCGCGCTGTACGGAGAAATACGTTTTTCTGACGCGGTCTCTTATGCGATCCGGGTCCCAGGATGGGTCGGCGTTTTTTATCCTGTTGAGCATTCCGCTCGCCTCGCCGCTTTTTTTATTTATAAGTCTATATAAATTAAGGTTTCCAAGTCCGATCATTAAAAATGAAAGTCCGAAAAGACCGATGCAGACGGATCCAATAAAGTTTTCAAGCGCCGTTGCGGGTCTCCGGTAGTGACCGTGTCTGCCGGAACTGTAGCTGTGGCTTCCGCCTCCGCCGCTATGCCCTCCTCCGCCTCCGGCGCGGGCGAATACATCGCCGGTCGCATAAAGCAGGACAAGGATCAGAACTATCGCTGTTAAAACGTTTTGGATTTGTGACGCAATTTTCATTTTCATTGTTTGTGGATATGAATTAAATTTTGAGCTTAAATGATCGCGGTTTTTATGTGCCGATACCGATAACATTATACCAAAAATAAAAGCGGGATAAAGGTATTCTCCCGCTTTTATTTTTGGTTGTTATTATTTTTCGTTTTTTTACTATAAAACAGCTTCACAAATCTTTATGAAGCTTTCCGGTTTTAGCGAGGCTCCGCCTATGAGAGCTCCGTCTATCGTTTCGTCTTTCATGTATTCGACGATATTTTCGGGTTTGACCGAACCGCCGTATTGAACGCGGACTTTTTCAGAAAGCTCCTTCGAATAAGTTGCGGCGAGAGTCGCTCTGATGCAATTTATCGCGCCGACGGCGTCTTTGGCCGTGGCGTTCTTTCCGGTGCCGATGGCCCATATCGGTTCATACGCTATGACGATCTTCGCCGCGTCGGCTTCGGATATTCCGGCGAAATCAGCTTTTATCTGGCCTTGTATCTTGGATTCGGTTTTTCCGGCCTCGCGTTCGGCTAACGTTTCGCCGACGCAGAGTATCGGGATAAGATTATTCGCCTGAGCGAATTTCAATTTTTTGTTTACGGATTCGTCGGTTTCATTATAATAAGCGCGGCGTTCCGAATGACCGATTATAACGTATTTTACGCCGAATTCAAGGAGCATCGCTGGCGCCACTTCGCCGGTGAACGCGCCTTCCTTTTCGAAGTTTACGTTCTGCGCGCCGAGGCCGAAGGCCGTTCCGGCTAACTTTTCAGATGCCTTGAAAAGCGACGTCATCGGAGGGCAGATAACCGCTTCAACTTTATTTTCGTCAAATTTCGTAAAGCTGGTTTTGAATTCGTCTATGAATTTAGCGGTTTCGGAATATGTTTTATACATCTTCCAGTTGGCAGCGAATATGGGCATTCTTTTTCTCATTTTTTTCTCCTAGAACTTTAATTTACTTAATAATATAGAAAGTGAATAGAAAAAAGAGTTGAGACCGTCGCGGCGCGGCCGTAAGCTCCTCCGCCGCGACTATTCACTCTTAACTATACAACTATTTTAGTGGCATTCCCCTCCGCCGCAGCAGCATCCTCCGCATCCGCCTTTTTCCGTCAGAGCGGCTACGCCTGGAAGGACCTTGCCTTCCATGAATTCAAGCGAAGCGCCGCCGCCGGTCGAAACGTGCGTGAGTTTCGCGGCTACGCCGGCCTGTTCAACGGCCGCTACCGAGTCGCCGCCGCCCACTATCGTTACGGCTTTCATTTCGGCTAAAAGTTTCGCTACTTCGAACGTGCCTTTAGCGAATTTTTTGACTTCGAAAACGCCCATCGGTCCGTTCCAGATTATAGTTTTACCGTCTTTTAAAACATTTTTGAAGTGTTCAAGGGATTTCGGTCCGATATCGAATCCGGCCATGTCGGAAGGGATAGCGTTTATGTCGACGGTTTTATCCGGAGATTCTTCCTTCATTTCAGCCGCTATTATAGCGTCGGTCGGAAGGACTATTTCTTTGTTCGCCGCTTTCGCTTTTTTCATGATCTCTTTAGCGACCTCGAGCTTATCGTCCTCGACGAGCGATTTTCCGATCGCTACGCCTTGGGCTTTTAAGAATGTGAAGGCCATGCCGCCGCCGATTATTATCTTATCGACGATCTTTAAAAGGTTTTCGAGAACGTCGATCTTCGACGAAACTTTGGCTCCGCCGATGAGCGCGTAGAAAGGTCTTTCGGGGCTTGAAAGCGCTTTTCCGATTATGGCGATCTCTTTTTCCATTAAAAATCCTGCGACGGCGGGGCTGATGAACTTAGTTACGCCTTCGGTCGAGGCGTGCGCGCGGTGAGCGGTTCCGAACGCGTCGTTGACGTAGACCTCGCCCCATTCGGCGAGTTTTTTTGCGAATTCGGGATCGTTTTTTTCTTCGCCTTTATGGAAACGAAGGTTTTCAAGAAGAAGTATCTCGCCGTCGCGAAGCGCTTCAACCTGCGTTTTTACGGCGTCTCCTATGCAGTCGCCGACGAATTTGACCGTGACGCCTTTCATGAGTTCGGCGAGTCTGGCGGCGGCGGGTTTCAATGAATATTGAGGATCGACTTCGCCCTTGGCTTTTCCCAGGTGCGACATTAAAATAACGCGTGCGCCCTGTTTTACGAGAAATTCTATCGTGGGTATCGAAGCTCTTATCCTTGTGTCGTCCTTTATTTTACCTTCTTTTATCGGAACGTTGAAGTCGACGCGCACTAGCGTCCTGGCGCCGCTGAAATCGATGTCTCTAACCGTGAATTTATTCATTTTTTAACTACCTCCGTTATAATGTTATGGGGGTATATTATGAAAGCAGGGGTTGAAAAGCTTTCAACCCCTGCAATTTATCGTGAAGACTTAATTATTTTTTGGAATCCATGAATTTGATGAGGTCGCGAACGCGGCAGGAATAGCCCCATTCGTTGTCATACCATGAAAGGACTTTTACGCATTTTCCATAAGTGACTTCTTTTTCGCCTTCCATTTTCTTCGTGCCGGTTACGTAGGTAAGGGTTCCGTCGAATATGGATGAATTCTCGTTCATATAGTAATCTTTTGAAACCAGTTCCAGATCCGTATAAGCGAGAACGCCCTTCAGCGCGCCTTCAGCGGCTTTTTTCATGGCGGCGTTGATCTCTTTTTTCGTTGTTTCTTTTTTGAGGTTTACTACGAGATCGACGACCGATACGTTCGGTGTCGGGACTCTCATAGCGAATCCGTCTAATTTGCCTTTCATTTCGGGAATAACGAGCGATATTGCCTTAGCGGCGCCCGTCGTCGTCGGGATCATTGACATGCCGGCCGCTCTTGATCTTCTGAGATCGCCTTTTTTGTGGGGCAGATCGAGTATCGGCTGATCGTTAGTGTATGAGTGGATTGTCGTCATGAGGCCGTTCTCTACGCCGAAGTTGTCGATGAGAACTTTTACTACAGGCGCGAGACAGTTGGTCGTGCAGGAGGCGTTCGAGATTACGTGGTGCATCTTCGGATCGTATTTATCCTGATTGACGCCCATAACGATCGTCAGATCTTCGTTTTTAGCGGGAGCTGAGATGATGACTTTTTTCGCTCCGGCTTCGATATGCGCTTTGGCTTTTTCTTTGTCGGTGAAAAGTCCCGTTGATTCCACGACGTATTCTACGCCGAGAGTTCCCCAGGGGAGTTCTTTCGGTTCTTTTACTTTTAAAACTTTTATTGTTTTGCCGTTGACGATTATTGAATCTTCCGTGCATGATATGTCAGCGTTGAAAATTCCGAGTATTGAATCATATTTTAAAAGATGGGCCAGGGTCTTGGGATCTGTAAGATCGTTGACCGCTACTATTTCGATGTCTTTGTGGTTTATGCAGGAACGGAAAAAATTTCTTCCGATGCGTCCGAATCCATTGATACCAACTTTGATTGCCATGAGTGTTTCCTCCATTGATTTTATGCGTTTGTTTTTGATGGAAGGATACTTTAATTCTACATACCGGGATAATAAAAAGGCTTAAGCGTTAAACTACATTCTTCATTAAAAAAATTTAATATACTTGTTTAAAGGAGCGAGTTAGTTGAAACCCGCTCCTTTATTATTTCTCGTTAATTATTTTTCTTCTTCTTCGTTCTTTTTGGCGTTTATAGCGTCTTGAAGTTTCTGACCGAGGGATACGTTTTTGAATTCGTGAGCGTCTTCAGCGTTTATTTTTGCTATTGATACATGTTCCGACGAAGAAGACGATGAGGCCGAGGCCGATGAAGAAGAAGCTTTCTCGAGCGTCGGATTAGCTCTCATTGAAAGCTTTATTTTTCTTTCGCCCGCGTTGACGTCGATGACTTTTACTTTTACGGCTTGACCGACTTTTACAACGTTTTCAACTTTATCTACGCGTTCTTCCGCAAGCTGGGAGATATGAACGAGCCCTTCAAGTCCGTCTTCGAATTCAATGAAAGCGCCATATTCTTGAATGCTTTTAACTTTTCCGTCAAGGGTGTCGCCGGCATCCATTTTTTCTTTGTAGGCTATAAGGGGATCGGGTGTAAGCTGTTTCAAACCGAGGCTTATTTTCCTGTTTTCCTTATCGATGTTTAATACTCTGATCTTTATGGTATCGCCGTCTTTAAGGGCTTCCGAAGGATCAGCGAACTTTTTCGTCCATGAAAGATCCGATGTATGAAGCAAACCTTCAATGCCCTCTTCGACTTCGATGAAAGCTCCGAATTTGGTGAAGTGCGTTATTTTGCCTTCGATAACTCCGCCGATTGGATAGCGGCCGTCTATATCGCTCCACGGATCTTTTAAGAGATGTTTGTAGCCGAGGGCAATCTTTTTCTCTTCGCCGTTTATTTCAAGTATCTTAACCGTTACTTTTTCGCCGTTCTTTAAAACTTCGTTGGCGTGGTTCATATGTTTCGTCCAAGAAAGGTCGGAGATATGAATGAGGCCTTCGATGCCGTCTTCGAGTTCGACGAAAGCGCCGAATTTTTTAACGTTGGTTACGGTTCCGGTTACTACCTGGCCGACGGCGTATTTGGTTTCGATGAGAGTCCACGGATCGGCGTGCGTCTGTTTTATGCCGAGGTTTATCTTTTTGGTTTCGAGGTCGAGTTTGAGTATCTTGACTTCGGTTTCCTGTCCGAGTTTTAAAACTTCGGAAGGATGGTTGACTTTTTTCGTCCACGAGAGATTTGAAACGTGAACGAAGCCTTCGATGCCTTCTTCAAGTTCGATGAAAGCTCCGTAGTTCAATATTGATTTAACTTTACCTGTAGTAAGCGTGTTTTCAGGATAAGCTTCGAGGACTTTCTTCCACGGGTCTTCGGTTACCTGTTTTAAGCCGAATTTTATTTTCTTTTCTTCGATATTTACTTCGAGGACCTTAGCTTTAAGCTGCTGGCCGGCTTTGAAGTCCGAAGGGCGCACGCGGCCTGACCATGAAAGGTCCGATATGTGAATGAGGCCGTCTACGCCGGGCTCAAGAGTTATGAATACGCCGTAATCGGTGGTGTTTTTTACCGTGCCGTCGTATATGCTTCCGATCGTATATTTTGCGCCGGCTTCTTCCCACGGATTTTTCGTGAGTTGTTTTAAGCCCAGGCTTATTTTTTTGGTTACTCTGTCGAGCCTTAATATTTTGCAGGTGACTGTCGCGCCTATCGATACGATGTCGGCGGGGTTTGAAACGTGGCCGTATGACATATCGGTGATGTGGAGAAGGCCGTCGATGCCGCCGATGTCGATGAAAGCGCCATATTCGGTGATGCTTTTAACTGTGCCCGTGATGGTGCCGCCTTCCTGGACGCTTCCGAATATCTTATCTAACCTTGAGTTTTCTTCGGCGTCGATGAGGGCTTTTCTTGAAAGTATTATATTTCCGCGTTTTTTATTTACTTCGAGGATTTTGAAGTCATAGGTATTTCCGATAAAATCCATGGTCTTGCTTTCTTTACGGTCAGCCATCTGAGAGCTTGGAACGAAGCAGCGAACGCCTTTATATGACGCCTCATATCCGCCTTTTATCAATTTAATGACTTTGGCTTTTATGGGCCGGTCGTCGGTCTGACAATTAATTATATTGTCCCACGCGACTTTCTGGTCAGCCTTGCGTTTACTTAATATAAGATCGCCGTTCTTGTCTTCGGTCTTCATAACCATAACTGAAACTGTGGATCCTATTTCAGGAGTTTCGTCAACGTCCGTAAATTCAGCTATCTGGATTATTCCATCGGATTTGTGATGCACGTCTACGTAAACTACGTCGCTTGCGACCTTTATTATTTTTCCGAGCACTACGTTTCCGCGGTTTATGACCTGACTTTTACCTTCAGCCTGCTGGGCGTCCATTGACGCCATAGCCTGTTCCATCGTTTCAATGCTTTCGTTCTTGACCACTTTCTTTTCGTTTGTTACGTTATCGGTTGCGGGTACCATAAATTCACTCCTCATTATTATTTGCCAATATAAGCTTTAGCGTGCCTTATCGTTTGTTGTACAGGCACGGCGACCTGGAAAGTTTGTTAATGTACACGTTAGCGTTTCTAAGGTTTGTTTTGAAGCTTTATATGACCCATTATTATAACTCATAATGTTTCTTATAAAATTTGGAAAATTATACCATAGAACTGGCGATTTGTCAATTAATAAAGTCGCGCCGTTCAAAGTGAATTTATATTGAAAAGACAGTGGTTTTGAAAGGGAAAGAGTTATATTATATCTTCGTCGTTATTCGACTGATCCGCGTTAGCGGGATTTTTACCATTTCCGTTGGTGTTGATCCTGATATTGGGGATCGGTGGCGGAGGCGGAGCCACCTGTGGTACCGGGCGATTTCCGCGTTTGGATTGATAGTGTTCGACGTTTTCTATCATTGCGCGATAATTATCGTTTTCTTCTTCGACGCACTCCTTGAAAGCGGCCAGGGAATCAAAATACCGGTAGAAGATCTTGCCTTTAAAGCCGTTCATTTTGTTTTTCATAATATCGAGTTCGACTATTGGAACCATGGCGTCGTCGGTTCCCCATTCCCATTCTAAAAAAGGGGTTTCGAAGCTTACGATGAAATCGGAATAAAGCGTCATCATTGCGTAAGGCTGATAAAGAAAAGCGGGTATTTCGGATACGTCTTTTCTCTTCGGCCGGCTTATCTCGGCGTCCGAATTAAGGTTGAATGTGCCGATGAGAGCTATGTTTTCGGTGCGCACGAGAGTTTTGAGCTCGGCGAGGATGTCATTTATTTCAGAGGCTTTATCGTTATAGGTCTGGCAGGGCCTTATCGCAAGCACCGTATCGACGATGGCTATTATCGGCTTATTATAGAATTCGAGTTTAAATTTACGGATAATGTTTTTAAAATCTTTTATGCTGATATCGCCATAGCTTTCGTCTATTATTTTCATGCGTTTCGCGAGAGAAGTTACGTAAGCGATGCCGTCTTTTTTCTTTAATTCATGGCTTTCATTTTTGGGCGCCGGGCATTTTAAATATTTGACGGGGACGCCGGACGCGCTGGAGACGAATTTTATTAAAATATCCTTTTGCGACTGGTCGAGTGAAAAGAAGACAAGGTTTACTTCCGGATTTTGCTTTAAGAGCTGGAAAGCGAGTTGCGTGGCAAAAGTTGTTTTTCCCATGGAGGAGGCCGCGCCTATGAGGTAGAATTCGTTTTCGATGCCGTTTAAGACGTTGTTTAAAATTTCAAAACCGGTGTCAAGGCCGGGAAATGCCCTGCCGCCTTTCTGGGCTTTAAGTTCAAGTTCGATATTTAACGCTTTTACGTCAACCTCGGAAGTTGCGGCGGAATGTACGCTGCTTGCTTCAAGAAGCGAAAGGAGCGATTCGGCGGATTTTTTAACGGTGTTGACGTAATCGCCTTTTTCGTGGTTAAGCTTATTCACGGAAGAAGTGAGTATCTTGCGCGCATCGTTTTTAAAACCGTTTTCTTTTATATTGTATATGAGCGTCTTTACATCTGATTCGACTGATTTTTCACCCGCCACGCCAGTGAGAGTGAATATTTCGTCAAGAAGGGGGCCGACAATTTCGGCCTGCGTTTTGCCGAGGTGGTGCTGCGAATTTAAAAAATCATAAGTATCTTTGAAAGTAATCGCCTTGTTTTCGTTATAAAGCTTGAAAAGAGCGGCATATATAAATTTGGTGGCGAGCGATGCGTGGAAGTTAGAAGGCATGAGGTTTAAATTTAGCGCATAAAGTCCCGCCGCATCGGGAGTGTGGGCGAAAGCCTTTAAAAACTCGATTTCGATGCGGTATATGCTTTTATTATTTATGGTTTCTCCACCTTCGAAATTTTGAGGCGGAACTGTGTTGTTATCGTCTTGCATGATCAGCTGATTATATCAAATTACAGGGAAACTGTCAAATATGTCTTATTCATTTTTATGCGTTTTGAATCGCGATGAAAGCTTTTGAAGTCTTTCGGCCGCGGCCGCGAGAGTTTCCTCTTTTTTGCAGAACGCGAACCTGACCAGGTTGACGCCATATTCTTTGTTGAAGTAAAAAGAGGTTGGCGGTATGGCCGCGACCTTTATTTCCGTCGTAAGATATTTGCAGAACTCAACGTCGTCGTCGAAACCGAATTTAGTGAAGTCGGCGAGGATGAAATATGAACCTTCCGGCACGACGATATCGAATCCGACATCTTTTAAAGCTTTCGTCATGAAATTTCTTTTTTTATTATAGAACGAAAGAAGTTCCCTGTAAAATTTGTCATGCGCTTCGAATCCCTTTATCATCGCATGTTGAAACGGCGTAGCTACGGCAAAAAGCACGTATTGGTGGCAGGCGCGGACGGCCTCTAGTATCTTAGCGGGAGCGCATACAGTTCCTATTTTCCAGCCGGTCATGCTGAAGGTTTTGCCGGTGGATGAGATCGTGATGGTGCGCTCGCGCATGCCGTCTAACGTCGCGATTGGAATATGTTTGGCGCCGTCGAATGTTATATGTTCGTAAACTTCGTCCGAAAGCACTATCAGGTCATATTTTTTAGCTATCTTAGCTATACCCTCCAGTTCATCTTTAGTGAAAACTTTTCCCGTGGGATTGTTCGGCGTATTAATGATGATCATCTTCGTTTTTTTCGTAACGAGGCTTTCAACGTGATTGAGATCGACCCTGAAATGAGGGAATTGAAGGGAAGCGTATTTGCAGCGCCCTCCGGCCATGGTAACCGCGACAGGGTAGCTGTCGTAATAAGGCTCGAAGAGTATGACTTCGTCGCCATCGTTTACGAGCGATATGATCGTCGTGAAAAGCGATTCGGTGGCTCCTGCGAGAACGGATATTTCAGTGTTCGGATCGTATGTGAGATCATAGAATTTTTTGTATTTAGCGGCAATGGCTTTTCTTAATTCGGGAACGCCGAAAGTGTTGGCGTACTGGTTATGTCCGGCCCTTATAGCCTCGCATGCCGCGTCTTTTATGAACTCGGGGCCGTCGAAATCCGGGAATCCCTGTGAAAGATTTATAGCTTTATTCTCGTTAGCGAGTTTCGTCATTTCCGCGAAGATAGAAGAACCGAAAGGCGCAAGCTTTTTATTGATATACTTATTTTCTGTCATGGTACGAACTCCCCCTGCTTTTCACGAATGTATTTTTCAGTTAAATTATACCGCAACGGATATTTTAAGTCAATTGTTTACCTCCGACAATTTTTTTCGGCGTTTTATTGCGGTAAAAAACCGTTTTATGAAATTATGTTCAATTCCTTGATTTTTTCGAGGTATTTATTAAATTCACCATCCAGAGCGGCCGCGAGATTGCCCGCATCTGAAATGTCTTTTGAGGAGCCTATCTTTTCAAGAGTGAAAAGAATGTCGGCTATCTTATCCGCCCCGGCGTTAAGGGCTGTACCCTTCTGCTTGTGGGCGCTTTTCTTCAATTCATCGGCGCTTTTGTTTTCTATGGCTTTTTTTATGTCGCTCACGTATTCGGGGAATGTTTCGATGAATGATTTTACCGCCGTTTCAATAAGGCCGTCAATGTCTCCCAGGTTTCTTTTAACCCGGTCCGCGTTAAATACTTTAATTTCTTCAGGCTTCGTTTCGGGCGCGATTTGCTGCGCGGGTCCGGGTTGCGTCGCCGTCGCGCCTTTGCTTTTTACGGTAATGCGCGCTATAGCGGGTTCAAGCGTTTCTATGTTTATCGGCTTTGAAATATATGTGTTCATTCCCGCTTCACGGCACATCACGTCGTCGCCCTTCATAGCGCTCGCCGTCATAGCGATTATAGGCAATTTCAGCCCTCTTGCGCGTATCCGCCTCGTAGCTTCGAGGCCGTCCATTATCGGCATCTGAACGTCCATAAGAATGACGTCGAAACTTTCTTTTTCAAGTATGTCGAGCGCTATCTGGCCGTTATCGGCTATTTTTACCGAATGTCCGTGCGCGACAAGGAGCTTTTCCGTTAAAATCTGGTTCATTATGTTGTCTTCAGCTAGAAGTATTTTATAATGGCTGCTCAATTTCATGGCGGCTTCCGGAGGGGCGGGCACTTCAAAAAATTTCCGTTCTTTTTTAACGTCGCCCAGTTTAAATTCGAGCGTGAAATAAAATCTGCTGCCTCTGCCGGGAGTGCTTTCGAGAAATATTCGTTTCGCTCCCATCATTTTTACGAGTTTATCCGATATCGCGAGACCGAGGCCGGTTCCGCCGAATTTACGCGTGGTGGAACGGTCCGCCTGGGTGAATGGCTTGAAAAGCAATGGTATTATGTCCTCTGAAATTCCTATTCCTTCGTCTGTTACGTCGAAACGTACTTTTACTGTTTCCGGCCCGGTTTCAATCAATTTCAATTCGATCGTTATTTTTCCTTTTTCGGTAAACTTGATCGAGTTTGAAACCATGTTCAATAAAACCTGGCGAAGCCTTGCCGGATCGCCCAGCACGTTTCTTCCGAGGGGTACGTTCACTTCCGCGACCAGGTTTAATTTCTTTTTTACGGCTATCGGATTGATTATGGATATTACCTCATGGGCCAGCATATTCAGGTCGAATTCGACATTTTCGAGTTCCAGCTTGTCCGCTTCGATCTTTGAAAAATCGAGTATGTCGTTTATCAGCGTGAGCAGGGAATGACTTCCGAGCCTCACGTATTCGAGCATTTCAAATTGTTCGGCCGTCATCGGAGTTTTAGCAAGCATATCGGAAAAACCTATGACCGAATTTATAGGCGTTCTTATTTCATGCGACATGTTCGCCAGAAATTCGCTTTTCATTCGGTTGGCCGATTCCGCCGCTTCAAGGTTTACCGTTTTTTCTTCGAGGAGCACTTCTAGGTGGTCTTTATATATGTTGACTGTTTCTTCCATGTTTTGACGCGCGGTTAGAAGTTCGTTTATTTTCCTTCCGATTTCCGATATTTCATCGTCGCCTGGAACGGGTATTCTGGCTGAAATGTCATTGCCGGCCGATAATTTTTTAATTTCCGCGCTTATGGCGCCGATCCTGAGAACAATGTTGAAGTGCAGGAAGTACATGGTGACTACGCCGAAAACCAGCGACGCCAGAATGATAGACATTCTCAGGACGCCTAAAGCTATTTCAAAATTATCGAAATTAATTTCCTTGCGGGCTATTTTCAAAAAAAGAAGCGGGGAATTGAATACGTCGTTGATGATGGAACAGCCGGCGACCATGCCTTCGCCGTAGCCGTGAGCCATTACCTGTTTTTGGGCGATACTTTTGGTTATCATACTAATGTCGTCGGGCTCGATATTTTTCGAGTTGATGGGTTTTATCGAGACCGGAACGAGCAGTTCGTCCGCAATTGGGTTTGTAACGCTGTCGTCGAAGACGCGGCCGGCTATGAAAAAACCGTTCGGTTTAGCCTTTAAGTCGGTGGTCGTGACGGGCTGCACTGAAATGATATAGATCTTTTCGCCAAGCTTTATAAAACCTTTTTTACATTCGTCGTTTTTTTCGAAACGGCACAGGGGCAGGATTGATTTTATAAAATCAGGGGGAACCGCGGATTTTTCTTTATCGAAAAGGGCGCTGTATACTATTTCATTTTTGGAATTGAGAATTATCAGAAGATTTACTTTAAGTTTATTGAACCGATCGCGCGAATAGTTGGAGTCAATGTAAGTCTGATTCCTTTTTTCTATATAGTTGTAAGTGTCGTCCCATGCCGCATAATCATACCATCTTTCGCCGAATCCCCTTATCATTGAATTTATATGAGCTATTATCCTCTGCGTATCGATGTCAATGAAATTTCTTTCTGAAGCGCGATAACTTCCGCTGGCAACCGTCAGAATGATGTACGAGAGGGCGAGTGTAAGAATGAGTGTGGTCATGACGATAATTAAGATCGTCTTTTTATAAATGCTCATAATGATTAAATTCTACATTCATCGGCCTGAAAAGTCAACAAAAATTGAATTTATTTGTTGTAGCGAACCCTTACCAGTGGCCCTTATCTGGAATTTGTAAGATGCGATATCATGATGATTATTTAAAGCTATAATTATGATAACTCAATACATTTTGGGAGCGGTTCAAACAGTTTTTTCTTCATGAAAAAAATCATAGATGCTTTTCGCCACGGGCGCGCTTATGCTCTTGACGAGCTTGAGCTCGTCGATTCCGGCGACTCGTATGCGCTCGATGGTTTCAAAGTGGTCGTATAAAGCCGTAATTCGTGATTTTCCAAGCCCCTTTATTCCGCTTAATATGGAAAGCGTCATGCGCCCCTTGCGAAGTTTCTTGTGATAGGTTATGGCGAAGCGGTGCGCCTCGTCGCGTATTCGCATAAGAAGGAAAAGGCCCTGGGATTTTTTGCCGAGCGGAGCAGGAAGGATGCAGCCTGGCGTGAAAATGTCCTCGTTCTGCTTGGCTATCGAGCACAGTTCGACTTTTTTATTCAACCCGAGTTCGGATATCACTTCGCATGCGGCCGAAAGATGCCCGGTCCCGCCGTCTATCATTACGAGGTCGGGAAGCGCCTGATTTTCGGCGATGGCTCTTTTAAACCGCCTGGACAGCACTTCCTTCATCATTTTGTAATCGTCGATGCTCGTTACGGTCTTTATTTTAAACTTCCTGTATTCGTTTCGCGCCATGGCGCCTTCCATGGCCACGACCATCGATCCTACGGCAAGGGTTCCGGAAATGTTTGAAATATCATAGCATTCGATGCGTTTAGGCGCCGCCTTCAGCTTGAGGGCGGAAGCTATTTCGGATAACGCTATACGGCTTTTAGAATCTTTTTCAACCTTTTCCATTTCTTTTATTTTAAGCGTATTAAGGGCGTTCTTATGGGCCGTTGACGCGAGTTCGCCATGTTCCGAGTCGGAAGGCGTGGATAATCGGACTTTTTTACCTTTCGTGTTTTTAAGGTAATCGGCAAGTATTTCCTGCGTTTCCTGAGATATAGGCGATGTCGTTATTATTTCGTCGGGTATGCTTTCGGCGTCCTGATAATACCTTGAAACGAAGTCGTCGAGAACGTTTTCCATAAGCAACCGCTCTTCCTCGACCACGAATGTTTTATGGCCTAAAAGAGAGCCGTTCCTTACGTTGAACATTTCTATAGCGCAGAGTATCTTGCCTTCGGCCGCAGCTATTATATCGCGATCGACGAGGTCGGCGCACACGATGTTCTGCTTGCCGGCCATATTTTCGATGGAGCTTATCTGGTCGCGGATCTTGCCGGCCTGCTCGAATTTGAATCCGGCGGAAAATTTTTCCATCTGTTCCTCCAGGCGTTCTATTACCGAGTCGTATTCGCCATGTAAAAATTTTCTGACCGTTTTTATCGATTCGGAATATTCTTCACTTGTTATATTCCTCGTGCATGGCGCCTTGCAGCGGCCGATGAAAAATTGAAGGCACGGCCTTTTTTTGGGCGTGGCGAGGTTCAGGGCGCAGGATCTTACGTTGAACACGTCCTGAGCGAGCCGTATTATGACCCGCACGATCCACTGGTCCGGATAAGGCCCGAAATATTCGCCTTTGTCGTTTTGTATCTTTCTCGCAAGAATAAGCCGCGGAAATTCTTCGCCCATGGTAAGTTTGATGAAGGGATAGGTTTTGTCGTCCTTGTACATGACGTTGTAGCGCGGCCGGTGCTTTTTTATGAGCGAATTTTCCAGGATGAAGGCCTCGCGCTCGGTATCGGTTATGATATATTCGAGATCGCTTATATTTGACACCATGACCTCCGTTTTCAGGTCATGGCCGCTTTTTGAAAAATATGATTTTACGCGATTTTTAAGATTTTTGGCCTTTCCGACGTAGATCACCGCGCCCTCGTCAGATCTCATGAGATAGACGCCGGGTTTTTCAGGCAGGGTCGCGAGGATTTTTTCTATTTTTTCGTTTGAATTCATTCGAGTACCTAACCGATCTTTTTAAGGCGCATTTGAAGGCTGCGAAGGGATATGCCGAGCATTTCCGCCGCATGCGTTTTATTGTTTCGCGAAATCTCGAGCGTTTTTTTTATAATAATTGTTTCGGCTTCTTCAAGCGTACAGGGAAGCCTTAAAGTAATTCCGGCGTCCGCTTCATCTGACGGTTCTCGTTCCGCGGATGTCGCGCCCCTGATTATGCGTCTGCCGGAAAGCCCTGAAAACGAGTTGCTTTCAGATCTCTGTATGTGCCCGTCAGATAACGATATGAACTGCTGCATTCCCGAAACTGTTCCGGTCGAAGGCAGGCTGACCGTTTCTATCGTTTCGCCGCCGGCCATTACGCAAGCCTGTTCTATTACGTTTTCGAGCTCGCGGACGTTGCCGGGCCATGCGTGCTTTTTCAGCGTGTCCACGGCCTCGCGGCTTATGCCTTTAATCCCGGCATTCTCGCGCTCGTTAAACTTATGGATGAAATAATTGGCGAGGCCCGGAATGTCGTCGCGCCTTTCCTTAAGCGACGGGAGATATATGGAAACCACGTTCAGCCTGTAATAAAGATCGAGCCGGAATTTTTTTTCGTCGATCATTCGCATAAGGTCCCGGTTGGTCGCCGCTATTATCCTGACGTCGCAGGAACGCGTTTTCACCTCGCCGACTCTTTCGAATTGACGCTCCTGAAGCACGCGCAGTAATTTCGACTGCATTTGCGTCGAGACGTCTCCTATCTCGTCGAGAAATATCGTCCCGCCGTCAGCGGCCTCGAATTTCCCTACCTTATCCGAAAGCGCTCCCGTGAAGGAGCCGCGCGCATGGCCGAATAGTTCCGATTCGAGGAGGTTGTCGTTTAGCGCGGCGCAGTTCACTTTTATAAAGGGGCCTTTAGCGCGTTTTGAATTAAGATGTATGGCGTTAGCCACCATCTCTTTTCCGGTGCCGCTTTCGCCAAGCACCAGAACAGTCGAATCGACCCTGGCTATTTTTTTTATGGTAGCGCATATTTCACGAACGGCGTGACTTTTGCCGTAAATGCAATATTCGGAACCTAATTCGTCGAGCATGTCGTTCTTATATTTTTCAAGTTGTTTTTGATTCATAATAATTCTCCGTAAGTTTACCTGTCCGTCCAGCAGATCGGAAGTATGGCGCAAAGCATATTATAAAAATATAAAAAATCCGGAGCCTTAAATCTTATCGTGCGCCCGTCTTCGCGCGTGAGAACCGGTATGAGCGAGACAAGGTCGGCTTTTACCGTGTTCGTAAGTTCTATTTTAATGTCCAGCGGATAATCGTATTTAAGCGGTTTTCCGGCCCAATTTCGTTCCTCGAGCGTTTTCGTGATCGCGCTTCTGAAATCTTTATATACCCTGTCAGGATGATAAAGCACCGCGGAATATCGTGAAAGCGCTTCCTTGGTGACCACCGTCTCGAACCCCATTTTTTTCTTGAATCCGTCTATCTGCTTAATGAACTTATCGTCGCCCGAGGCGAAAGCTACCGGGATTTCATAATGTCCGGCGAGCCCGGCGTTGATTTCGAATTCTCCGACTTCGCATCCGTTGATTTGGATGCCGTATATCGACGAACCTGAAAAAGTATGATCCATACCTGCTTCAAAAGAACCTATTCTGGCATGATATCCGACGAACATGATCGCCGAATATGATGCGTCCAGATAAGGCGCCATGTAATATCGTCTCGGAAATCCCCTTATGAGCTTGACGTTGGAGGGCAGTTCTGAATGAATAATGTTGACCCCGAGGGAGTGGGAATCGGCGACTATTATTTCGATATTTTCCTTTTCAACGCCGGATGCCGCGCGCGCTCCGTTTATTGAGTTGGCCACCTCGCGTATCTCGCTGGTCATCATCTTTGAGGCATAAGCTTTTTGTTCTTCCATTTCCTTAAAATTGGTTATGCCGGTTATGCCTTCCATATCGCATGAAATATAATATTTTTCAACCATTTTAAAAATCCTTTTCGTTTTATCAAGATAGCAGGGGCGCCGTAAAATTCTGCGCCCCTGCATTTGGATATGTTTATCTAGCCTTTTAATGCGGCGGAATTAAAGCGTTAGACGGCATACTGCCGTTAATCGCACGAGCCTCATTTTCCCGCGGGAGCTGCCTTCTCTTCAGTTTTAACTTCCGTCGTCGCGGGAGCTTTTTCATCTTTTTTAACTTCGGCCGCCGGAGCTAACGCTTTTAAGTCAACCGTTGCCGCAAGCTCTTCGACTTTTTTCACGAATTCCGGTTCCATGGGATGTCCTTCCCACGCTATCTTTCCGTCGGTTCCGATCACAACGGCGTGAGGAATTCCGCTGACATTATAGGAAACGCCGATCTTTGATTCGATGCCGATGGGATAAGGCATTTTCATTTCCTTGACGAAAGGCTCTACGGTCTCTTTGGCTTCGTCCGTAAAAGCCATGAACGTTACGCCCTTGTCTTTGTATTTATCATAAAGCTCTATGAGGTGAGGTATCGATTTTCTGCAGGGCGGGCACCATGTCGCCCAAAATTCCAGTATAACGACTTTGCCTTTCTGGTCGGCGACTTTCAAAGCGTCCGAGTTAAGCCATGATTTAGCTTCGACTTCTATAAAATTTTGGCCTACTAGCGATTTTTCATCTTTTTTTTGCGCGAATGCGGTTCCGAACGAGATTGTGACGGTTAATAACACGATCAGAGCTATAATTTTTTTCATTGATGGTTGCACTCCTTTTTAACGTTATTTCATTTGATTAACTTTATCATAGTTCAAAAAAAAAAACAATATCTTAATTTGTTTTTTGAAAGCGATTCGTGGAATTTAGAAATTCCAAATAATAAAACTTGACAAAAAGCTTTGCGTTTAAATATAATCATTAGAAATGGACAGGATAAAACATCTTAGCGCTATATCGCTTCTTGGAAAACTGCTTAATAATAAAACCTTCGGCGTTATAATAAGCGACGGCGAGGGTAACGTTGTTTACGCCAACGATAATTTTCAAGCTCTTTGCGGGTATTGCGGCGAAGAACTCGCCGGCGCGAACGTGTCGAAACTTTTTTTCCCCTGCGACGATCTTATAGGCGTCGAGAGCATTAAAAACGCTTACGGCGATCAGGAAGCCGAAAGCGATCTGGAAAAATTTATCGTAAAAAAAGACGGCTCGAGATCATGGATCAGATATAGCGGTATAATCTATGATGACGCGGCTCGAAATTTTAGCGTTATCGGTATAGTTAGAAATATCGACGACATTAAAAACATCGAGAAAAACTTTTACGAGTCTCAGGAACGTACCAAGCAGATGCTCAAACTTATTCCATGCGGAATATTCGCCATTGATAATAATGGGAAAATAACTATTTTCAATAAAATGGCGGAAGAGATAACCGGATATAAAAATAAGGATGTCGTGGGCCGCGGACGTGAAATTTTTTCCGTTTCTTCATGCGACGGCATGCATTCGGCCTTTTCCGATAAAGTTTCAAAACCGGCCTTTAATCAGGAATGCAACATTAAAACCAGCGCCGGGGATGCGCGGATCATATCGAAAAACTCTGACCTTTTATATGATGAAGCCGGCTCGGTCATCGGAGCCATCGAAAGTTTCGAAGACATAACCGAAAAAAAAAGAATAGAGAACGAGCTTCGTAAGCTTACCATAGCCATGGAGCAGAGTTATAATACCATAGTGGTGACGGACACGAATGGAATCGTAAGCTATGTCAACGGCGCTTTCGAGAATGTAACCGGTTATAGCAGAAGAGAGATTATCGGGCGTAAACTCAATTTTATAAAAAGCGGTTGTCACGGAGAAGAATTTTATAAAGAATTATGGAGCACTATATCGTTCGGGAAGGCCTGGCAGGGAGAGATCCGGAACAAAAAAAAGGACGGCTCGCTGTATTGGGAAAGAGTGGTTATAACTCCCGTAAAAAATGAAAAAGGCGAAATAGTCAATTATATCGGCGTCAAGGAAGACATTTCAAAGCAAAAGCACCTGGAAGAATTTAAAGCCGACATAGAAAAAATAGTGCGGCATGATCTGAAGGCTTCGCTTACGGCTATAATGGGTTTTCCCGAAGTTATGATGAACGACGCGAACCTGGAGCCCGAACAGCGCGAGATGCTGCAAATAATATATGAGAAAAGCACCGAAATGCTCAATCAGATTAATTCCTCCATGATTCTTTACAAGATAGAAGAAGGCGTGTTCGATCCAACCGCATTTGACATAGATGTTTTGGCGACTTTAAAAAAACTTGAACGTGATTTGCGGTCGTATTCAAAAAGATTCGGCGTTTCCATTAACCTTTATCTTGACGGCGTAACTTCAGGCGCTGAAGGCGAACCTTTGATCATAACCGGTGACAAAGCCCTTTTTTACAGCATCATGTCAAATCTTATCAAGAACGCCATAGAAGCTTCGCCTGAAAACGGGGTGATCTCGATCAAGGCCGAGGCCGGTGAGAACGTCGTTATTTCCGTTCATAACGCGGCCGTCATTCCCGAGGCCATACGCGAGATTTTTTTCACGAAATACGCTACGTACGGTAAAAAGTACGGTAACGGCCTTGG
>CAZJFS010000080.1:0-19296 GCA_964545075.1 uncultured bacterium | reverse complement strand
TTTATTTTGACGCCGGCAAACTCTTTCTGAACGGATTTAACTATATCGCCTAACTTTTTGCACTTCGCGTCCATTTTCTTTTCGTCGAAATCTCGTATTATCATCTTTATTTTAGAATGCTCCACGGCGGATTCGGCCTCCAGCGGATGAAAAAAGCCGGTTCTTTCCTTCGTCGTTTCCGGGCGCATATTCCCGGGTATCTTCGAAATCAATGACGCCATAGCGTATATCGTGTTCTTCATACGGCCGTATGCGCTGCCCGGATGCGTGTTAACGCCAGTGAACTCGACTACGGCCTGTCGCGCGTTGAAAGTCTCGCAGTTTAATTCTCCCGCGTCCTCGCCGTCTAACGTATACCCGAATCTGGCTTTACATAATTTTTTATCGAAATTCGCCGTACCGTTTCCGACCTCTTCGTCGGGCGTAAAAACGATGTAGATATCGCCATGCTCGATAGTGGAGCCCGCTTCGGTCAGTACGCGAACGGCCGTCATTATTTCGGCCACGCCGGCCTTATCGTCGGCACCCAAAAGCGTCGTGCCGTCGGAAGTTATTACTTCACGGCCGATCTCATCCATAAGCTGGGGGGATTCCTTCGGAGACAGCGTAAGTTCTTTATTGGCCGGGTATTTTATAACCTTGCCGTCGTAATTTTTATGTATGAGCGGTTTAACGCCTTTTCCCGAAGATTCGGGGGACGTATCCAGGTGCGCGATGAACGCTATCGGAGAGAACTTCGAAGCCGCCTTTTTACCGGGCCTGTTCGATGGCATGAAAGCGTAAACATAGCAGGTTTTTTTATCGTATGTAACGTCTTTTATTCCGAAGGCTTTCAATTCGTCGCATAAGATTTTCGCCAGATCGCGCTGGCATGCCGTCGAAGGCGTATCCGGCTCGCCGTCTTTCGACTGGGTATTCACGCGGGCGTATCCGATGAATCTTTCGACCACGTCGTTTTTTATATCAAAACCCTTTTTCATAGAAATTCTCCTTTATTCTTTTTTGTTTTCTGAATAACACGCAAAACAATATCCATAACAAAAATATTCCATTTTTAACATATTGATTCGATTATATCTTCGAATCAGGCCGGTTCTTCCGCTTCTTTTTTATCGCCATGCGTAAGATGGATCAAAAGATCGTCGGCCACGGCTTTAGCCATTTTCAGATAAGTTTCAGACCGTATCTGAGGCGGCTTGCTCAGTTCAAATATGGCGGTCGCGAGCCTTCCATCCAGTATCGAAACAATCTTACGCCAGTCTATTCCGGAGTGTATGAGGCTCATCGGTATAGCGTGGAATTCGCCGTCGGACTGCTTATAATTGTCGGAAAGGTGGGTTGAAACGACGTCATCCGCTATTTTTTCAAGGAAATCATGAGCGGGATGATCATACGAGCAATGACAGGAATCGAAGCATATCCCTGTTTTTGATTTTTTAAAAACGCACCTGGCCAATGAAAGGATCGCGTCAAGTTCGGTTTTGGAACACCCGAAATGAGACGTAAGCATGTTTTCAAACGCTATAACGAACCTGCCGTCATCCGCGACGGCGCTATTCATGCGTAAAATAGCCTTTTCAAAGCATTTCATCTGCTTGTCGCGCGATATCCTGTCGGCATGGACGCCCGGATGAAAAACAAGGACGGGGCTCTCAACGAAATTTTTTTGAAAATAAGGAAAAATATCTTCAATAAGATGTTCATAGGATAAGAGCGCGGCGGAAAAATCCTTTTCATCCGGCGATGAAATTGGGAACTGATATGGCATGTGAATGCTTGAAATGCTTATATCCCCGCTTTTTAATATATCGGATATACGCTTGGCGAGTTCCGGCGTTATATGGTGGTACATATTGTGGCAGTCAAGCTCTATAATTTCAAATCCGGACTTTTTGATCTTTTCGAGATGTTCGATTATGCGGTCGGAAGCTTTCCAGAAAAATGACGTTGAAATTCCTATTTTCATTATTTTTTAATCTCTCTTCGTATATCAAATTGCGAATTACATTTTAGTTTTTCTTTTAAAATATGTCAAGAATTTATTTTCATATCTTATTGATTTAAAAACCGACTTTTGATATAATAGACCGAATAGTTAAACATCATGGTATGGAGGTATTTCGTGCAATACATAAGGGAATTAAAAAAATACTACTGGCCTAAAAATGCGGAGGACGCGGTTCGCATGATGATACAGGAGCCCGACTCGCAAGTAATAGCGGGCGGAACCGACCTTCTCGTTTCGGGGCCGCCAAGAAAACAGGTTAAAAATCTCATAGATATTACAAAATGCGGGCTTTCTTACATAAAAAAGGATAAGAAAAGCATAAAGATCGGATCCACCACGACGATGTCTGAAATACAGCACAATCCGGCTTTAATGGACTACGCCAATGGAATACTTTCAAAAGCGGCAGCCAGATTCGTTTCCGTTCAAATAAGAAACGTCGCGACGATAGGCGGTAATCTTGCTTCCTCATGGCCGTCATCCGACCTCGCTCCGGCCCTTATGGCTCTCGACGCTAAAATCCTCGCCATCGGCAAGGAAAAGAAAGAATTCGCCATCGACTCTTTCTTTATTTCCAGGAGACAATCCGCTCTCGGCGCTCTCGAACTCATAACCGAAATAGAGATACCCCAGATTCCTTCGAAAAGCGGCTTTTCATTCGTTAAATTCGGCCGCACAGAAGTCGATATAGCGCTTGTCAACGGCGCCGCCATGATCGAGCTTTCCGACGACAAAAAGGTAGCGACGATAAGGCTTGCCATGGGCTCGGTAGCGCCGACGACGGTAAGATGCGTCGAAGTTGAAAAAGAACTCAAGGGAAAAAATCTCACTAAAGAAATTATCGCCGCCGCATGTGAAAACGTATCCAAATCAATAGATCCCAAATCCGACGTCCGCGCGTCCGCCAAATATCGCGGAAGGCTTGCGCGTGTTCTCGCCGCAAGGCTCATCGAGGAAGCATTTCTCAACGCTGGAGGTAAATTCTAATGAAACTCAATCTTATCGTAAACGGCGACAAAAAAACATTTGAAATAGACATTAAAGACACGCTTATGGACGTTCTGCGCCATAACGGCTATACGTCCGTCAAGCACGGCTGCGAGACCGGCGAATGCGGCGCCTGCACGGTTATTTTAAACGGATGCACGGTTAACACATGCATATATCCGGCCATAAAAGCCGAGGACGCTTCGGTGACAACCTGCGAAGGCCTTGAAAAAGACGGCAAGCTATCGATCCTTCAGGAAAAGTTCATAGAAATGGGCGCAATCCAGTGCGGTTACTGCACCCCCGGAATGCTCCTTTCCGCGCACGCTCTTCTTATGAAAAATCCGAACCCAAAACTTGAGGACGTAAAAGACGCCCTCTCAGGCAACTTTTGCAGATGCACGGGTTATAAAAAGCCGGTCGAGGCCGTAATGGCGGCAGCTAAAGAAATATCAAAAGGAAAATAAACGGGCGGTGTAATAAATAATGAGTAAGAACGAATTTTTAGTAGATAACGAAAAACTCAGAAAAAGCCTCACTGAGGTAGGCCAGAATAAAAGAAAAGTCGATGGCGACAAAATCGCCCGCGGCAAGGCTCTTTATGTTGATGATATAAAAATGCCGGTGGATAAACTGTACCACGCCAAAATAATGCATTCTCCCCACGCGCACGCCATAATAAAAAAAATAGACGCGTCCGAAGCGTTGAAGCTTCCCGGCGTTATCGGCGTTTTCTCTCACGAAAACGTTCCGCGCGTGCCTTACACCACAGCGGGCCAGAACGCGCCCGAACCTTCGCCTTACGACACCGTTCTCTTCGATATGAAGGTCCGCTATGTCGGCGATAAGGTCTGCGCCGTCGTCGCTGAAACGCCCGAAATAGCAAAACACGCGCTTGAACTTATAAAAGTGGAATACCAGATATTGCCCGCTATTTTAGACATGCGCGAATCCACTAAAAAAGACGCTCCGATAATCCACGACGAAAACGACGCGACAGGCATTCACGACAAAAATAAAAATATCGCGTCCCACGTAAAAGCGACCGTCGGCGACGTAGAAAAAGGCTTCAAGGAATCCGACCACGTATTCGAAAACGAATATTCGGTTCAATACGTACAGCACGCCCCCGTAGAGCCTCACATTTCAATAACTTATTATGACGAGAACGACCGCCTGATAATATACACTTCAACGCAGGTCCCGTTCCATTCCAGAAGAATAGTCGCGAAAGTCCTCGGAATACCGGTCCAGAAGGTCCGCGTAATAAAGCCCAGAACCGGCGGATCATTCGGCGTCAAGCAGGAAATTATAACCGAAGACGCCTGCGCGATGCTGACCCATCTAACCAAAAAAGCCGTAAGGCTCGAATATACGCGCGAAGAAGAATTCATGGCCTCACGCACCAGGCATCCACAGATATTGAAAATGAAATCGGGTTTTATGAAAGACGGATCATTGAAAGCTCTTTCAATGAAACTCATAGCCAATACCGGCGCGTACGGCGCCCACGCCCTGACCGTCCAATGCAACACCGGCTCGAAAGCGCTCTGCCTTTATAAAACGCCCAACGTTTTATTCGAAGCGACGATCGTTTACACGAACCTTCCCGTCGCCGGCGCTATGCGCGGTTACGGCGGCCCTCAGGGATATTTCGCCCTCGATTCGCACATGGAAGAATGCGCTAAAAAGCTCGGCTTCGATCCTATCGAATTCAAAAAGAAAAACCAGGTCGGCGTGGGCGACGAACTCACTCTGACGCGCGCCCTCGGCGAAGGCCGCGAAGGCTTCATGCAGACGTTGAAAACCTGTGGAATGCAGCAGTGTCTCGATAAAGTCATGAAGGATCTCGACTGGCGCAACAAGAAAAAACAATACGCCGAAGAAAACAAGAAAAGCCACATAAAAAAAGGCCTCGGGCTCGCCATGGTAATGCACGGCACCGGCATCCCCGGCGTCGATATGGGCGCGGCCTCGATCAAAATGAACGACGACGGATCGTTTAACATGCTCTGCGGCGCGACCGATCTCGGAACCGGCTCAGACACCATCCTTGCCCAGATGGCCGCCGAAGCGCTCTGCACGTCAACATCAAAAATCGTGGTATATTCCTCGGACACCGACATGACGCCATTCGACGTCGGAGCTTACGCTTCATCGACGACATTCATATCAGGTATGGCGGTCACCAAGGCGGCCCATAAATGCCGCGAACAGATAGCGGAGGTCGGCGCGAGACTTCTCGGCGAAAAAGTCGAGGACGTTTTCTGCAAAGACTCTTTAGTTCATTCAAAAAAAACCAAAAAGACCGTAACTTATGAAGAAATAGCCCTTTTCTCGCTTTATAAAGAAGACCAGTTCCAGATAATGGGCTGCGATTCCCACATCACCTACGACTGCCCGCCGCCGTTCGCCGTTCAGGGCTGCGAGGTCGAAGTCGATACCGAGACTGGAAAAGTAAAAGTGATCAAATTCTCGGCCGCCGTCGATTGCGGCGTCGCCGTTAACCCTCTCATGGCCGAAGGCCAGGTAGAAGGCGGCGTTCACATGGGCCTCGGCTACGCGATGACCGAAGAGATGAAATTCGACTCCAAGGGCGTCATGTTAAATCCTACTTTCCTCGATTACAAGATGCCTACGACGCTCGACATGCCTGAAATGTTCACCCATATAATCGAAACGTACGAGCCCACGGGACCTTACGGAGTTAAATCGGTATCGGAAATACCCGTTGACGGCCCAGCCCCGGCCGTAGCTAACGCTATCGACGACGCATGCGGCGCCCGCATACGCGAGCTTCCGATAACAGCCGAAAAGGTTCTTTTTGCGCTTCTGGAAAAAAAATAAAGCGCGATTAAAAGGTATTGAATTTATGGAAAGAAACGAAACGTTCGATCTGTGCGCGGCCCAATACGACCGCGCACGGCCCGGATACCCGGACTGGGTCAGAGACCTTATCAATACATACGCCCCCACGGGCCCGGGGAAAAAAATCCTCGAAATAGGCTGCGGCACTGGAAAGGCGACGGAACTTTTCGCCTCTTCAGGCGCTTCTATCGAGTGCATTGATATCGGAAGCAACCTCATCGCCATCGCCAAAAATAAATTTGAGGCTTTTCCCGATATCACTTTCACTAAATCCCATTTCGAGGACCTTAAGCATCCCCCCGCCTGTTTTGATCTCATATTTGCCGCCGCATCCTATCACTGGATAAAACAGCCGGCCGGAAATTTAAAGGTATGCGAGCTTTTAAAAAAGGAAGGCAGGTTCGCCGTCATCGGGCATCACCATATCGGCCTCGATGAAGGATTTTTTCTCGAATCGCAACCGATATACGAATCCGTCGGCATGAAACGAAAAACTGACGATACCGACCCGATTGAAAAACTCAGGCACATCGATCCCGCCTACTTCAAAATTTTACGCCAGAAAAGCGTGACGTGGGAAAAGCGCTGCACGACGGACGAATATATCGATCTCATCTTCACCTTTTCAGATCACAGCTCCATGCGTGAAGAATATAAGAGCCGTTTCAAGGACGAGATACGAGAGCTGATAAACGGCAAATACGGCGGCATGGTAGCTAAAAAATACGAGACGCGCGTGGAGATCGGCGAAAAATTATAATATACTTCACGCTCTTATAAATATACCCTTTTAACATCGATTGCGCAGACTTTAATAACGGCTCTTGAAGAAGCGCTTGCCTACTTGATCAGATTTATCCTTCCGGCGGCCGGCGCGATCACTTTTTTGTTCGCCCTGATAAAATCTATTATCATATCGCGCATAACTATGCCGGTATCTTTTCTGGAAACCGCGTTTTTAAACAAAACGTCGCCCGAGATATTACCTTCGGCGATATATGAAAGCGTGCTTACTTTATAGACCTTGTCGTTTGAAACGGCAAGGCCGCCTATTTTAACGTCACGCGCAACCTTGTTTTTCATATCGAGCGTAAAAGTCATGCCGGCATATTGAAAGGACTCGTTCTTCCCGAAATTAGCGGCGATATAATTCATCATTTCCGAAATATCGTCGCCGCGCATCTCAAAAACCACGATTGTATTATCAAACGGCAAAATTTTTAATATCGTTTCGATAGTTACTTTTCCCGCCGGCATGGCGTCTCTAAGCGTCGTGGAATTAATTATCGTAATATCGCATCCCGCGCTTTTTAAAATAGCGTCAGCGCAATAACTTCCAAGAGCGATATCCGTTCCAAGCAGCAGGTCGGCATTATTTATCATGGCGGTTTCGCAATCGCCTATCGTTTCAGAGATCCTGCCTTTCATTTCGGAATCGTACCCATCGATAAATTTATATATAAGGCTTTTTTTATTCGTCGCAATCTTCGAATCGATCAGCTTCAGGCCGCTCTCATAACGAGCGATCCTTGAATCCGCGCCGATGAAAAGGTCGAGCCGGCCGGCATAAATGCCGCACTCAAAAGCCTGAAGGACCAGCGTTCCGCCAAGGCCGTTACGGGAGCCGTTCTTTACAAGCGCCGGCGCCTTCAAAATGGTGTGCGAATGCGATCCGACTATAACGTCAACGCCGTCGAGCTTTTTAGCCAAAGCAAGGTCCGCTTCGTATCCGGAATGAGAAAGCAAAACTATGACGTCGACGCGAGGCCTCAAATTACGGACTAACCCGGAAACCATTCCCGCTTCGTCATAATGAACGTATCCCTTCCGCAACTTATTAGAAATAAGCTTCCATGCGTCTTTTCCGATAACCCCTATAACGGCGATCCGGACGCCGCCGCGCTCGAATATTTTAAACGGGCAAAAAGCGGGACGGCCGTTTTTTTCGACGAAGACATTACAGCAGAGCATCGGAAAACCAGTTTTTTCAAGCTGCTTAAAAAGATTGTCAAAACCATCGTCTGGATCATGATTTCCAAGGCCGGCGGCGTCATAGCCGCATAGAGTGTAGGCGCCCAGGTCCGCCTCGCCCTTAAAAAAAGTGTAAAACGGCGTACCCTGAAAAATATCGCCGCCGTCCAGTATTAAAGTATAAGGATTTTCCTTCTTAACGCTTTTAAAATATTCATACCGCCTCGACATGCCGCCTAAATCTTTTCCGACGCCTGGCTTGTCAAAGGGCAGAAACCGCGAATGATTGTCGTTGGTATGTAATATCGTTATCTTTACGGGCTCACGCCAGGTTTTAGCGTCGCATATATTCAAATTTGAAACGATAAGCAAAAGCGCTATAATTAAGATAAGGGGCTTAAAGGCGATCAAAGAGCCTGAATTTATTTTATGCCGCATTTTTGTAATCCTCCGCTATTTTTTTGTGGAAATGATACCAAAACGGACCGCTATAAGTCAATGATTAAATATCGCCGGGATTATATGGCATTAGCTGTATATTAAGTTTTTTTATAAATCGCGTCAATCGTCTTTAAATTGTCTTGAATAAATGTTATAATGAGAGTAGAAAACAAAACATTCTTTAAAAATCCGGAAAGTAGAGGTGCAATAATGCCTTCCGAGATCAAGATCGCCGCGGGACAGCGAAGATACAACCGCACTCTTCAATGTCTTTCGAAATACAAAGACAAAATTCCGGAATTTATTTACGAAAATCTTATAACGCCTAAACCAAACGCCACTAACGAAGACGTTTACACGCTCATCTACAAGATGCAGCAGATCGACGAACAATCAGGAAAAAGCCCGCGCAACATAATAAACGAAATATTCATGCCTGAAGCGGCCGAATTAAAAGCGCGCGGTTTCGCCGTATGGCGCCTTCAAAAAACCGTCGCGGAACGCGACGCCATGGAGCTTTTAGAGGCTTTCGACGGGTTTTACGACGGCATAGTAAAATTAAAGCAACTCAAGGACCGCCTTGAAGCGCTGGATATCGACAAGCAACATCCTCAATTCCTCGAAATAATCCATAAAATAAAAAGAAAAGACGTCTATACTCTTGAAGCTATCGCCGAAGAAATAACCGATCTTGACGAAATGATCAAAAGCGGCGACATTTACATTTTATACAGCGATAAAAAAGCGCGCGACGAATGGGGAAATCCCGTCAGGGAAGACCACAAGCCCATCTCCGACATGGCGAAACAGATGTTCATGAAAAAAATCAAGGAAGAATTCACGTCAAAAGGCTATATCACGAAAAAACTTGAAAAGGTTCTTGAAGGCGATATAAGAAACGTCGGAAGAGCGTTCTGGGTTTTCGAACAAATGCTTTCGAAACTCGACAGGATCGACTCGCGACTTAAAAGGCACGCGCGCAACATGGATGCGGCCGAAGTTAAAAAGATCGAGTCGTTTTTAAAAGACCCCGACAATTATTATAAAGGCGTAACCATGATAGGCGACCTGGAAGCGAGGATCGACCCCAAAGGCGACGCCACGCTCATGGCATATTATAAACGCACGATCGAAAATTATAAAAAACTTAACCTGGTCACGGTCGAACTCGAAAAAATAATCAAAAAGCCCCTTGGAGAAGCAGCCAAACTCTTTGAGACCTATGATGAAAATTATCGCAAATTTTTGCGCATTCGAATTTATCTCGACAGGCGCCGCGCCTTCTTCAAGGAAAAAGAAAAGATCGATTCCATCGAAAAGAAGCTGCTTAACCCGCTTTTAAGAAGTGAACTTGAAAACGAGATAAGAACTTATGAAAAAGAGGCATCCGATTTCATTGGAAAATGCGAAGAGCGAATAATCATATTCGAGGAACTGGGCTTCGAAATTCCCTATCTTTACGAAATTATCGAAGATTTCGACATGTCAATGGAAGAGATCGTTTCCGTTTTCAAAATTTATTACGCCAGGATCAAAAAAATGATCTATTTCCGTGATATATCCATCCCCCGCCTCAGATCGTTCAATAACCCCGAGATCGAATTCGGCATCGAAAGCATCTGCGAGATACTGGCGATGCCGTCTAAATACGTACATCTTATCGAGCTTATAATAAAAACGGAAGAAATGGCGAGGCCGGCCGACCCCGAAAATTATCTTTCAAAGCTTAAAGCGAAGATAGAATTTTTAAGGCAAAAAGGCATAAACTCAGATCCGCTGCTGCGCCTGACTAATTTTAATATATTCAATTGCGCCGATTTTATAAACGCGATGGAATTGATCGAACTGAAAAAAGACACTAAAGGCGTGCTGATGTACCTCAAGCTTGAAAAAATGAGCCGGGTTCCGGACGAGATAAAGCCCATAACTGAAACCGGCGCGGCGTCGCTTCTCGCCGAATATAACAAGGCTCAAAACCTGAAAAAATAAACTCGAGTTCAAGCCTTCTTCTTTTCCAGGATCAGTATCGCATGTTTGGAATCCGCCGCCTGCGGGCAGTTCGGATCTATCTCGACGACCTTTTTAAATTCCGAAACGGCCTCGCCGCTCATCTTTCTGCTCTTGAACATAAGCGCCAGCCTGTAACGCGCTTCTACCAGAAACGGCGACAAATATAGCGCCTTCTGATATTGACCGAGCGCCTCGTTCTTTTTATTCGTTTTAAAATTATTGTCATAAGCGAGCGCGAGCGCCAGATGGCAGGCCGGGTCGTGCGGGCATCTGGAAATGGCTGCTCTGCAAACATTTTCGGCTTCAGCGAATGAGTCTTTTTTTGACAAGGTCGATTGTTTTTGATAAAGTTCGGCGAGCGCCAGATACGCGTAAACGTTATCGCCGTCCGCTCCCATGGACTGCTTGAAGGCCATCTGCGAATTGCCGATATCGTCGGGCGAAAATTCGGACAATTTTAAATAAGCGTAACCGAGCCTGAAGTTAGCCATCGAATCCGAAAAGTTATTTTTAACGGCGCGTTTGGCTTCCTGAATGAAATGAAAAAATTTCGACGCCCGGTTCGGGCTGCTCTCATGTATTTTATAATAAATATCCACCGCCCGAGCCTGCGCTTCGGAGCATCTATTATCAATGGCGGCTAACGCTTCGAACTCGCGGAAAGCCCCGCCAAGATCGTCGCGTATCTCAAGGATCGACGCTTTCATTAACCGTGCGGCGGTGTTTTCCGGATGGCGTTCCAGGATTTTCGAGCATTGTTCGAGCGCGTTCGCGAACATCTCAAGACGGTAATAGGCGCGGGCGAGCTCCAGCGATACGGTCACGGAATCGGCGGCCAGCTCGGCCGATTTTATTAAAAATTGAAGGCCGAGTTCCCTGGGAGTTTTTTCCGCGAGGGAGCTCATCGGCAGGTTATTATATAAACAGCCTATTTCATAGCATTTAAACGCATCATCAGGCGACATCGCATGGCGTTTTTTATAGATATCGATTATTTCAGCGGCGCTCGCGCCCTCGGAATTAAAGAAGGCGAGCCTGATCTCGTTCAACATCATGGCGCGGATCTCCGGTCGCGCGGAAATTTCCGGGTCCGGGCGCCTTGCGGCGTTTTCAAGCGCCGATATGGCCTTTTCATTTATTTTTCCTGCTTCAAAAGCGGCCTTCGGAAGATTATTATAGATGTACGCGATCTCGAGATGCGCCATCACGTCATTTTCGCGGGTGCTTAAAAAACGGCGATAAGAGTCGATAACCTCGTCCGCGCCCGAAGTCTTATCCTCGTCGAAATAATAAAATTTATATTCTTCTAAAAGAGCCTTCCGCGAATCGATATCATCGGGAAAGAGCTGCCGGACGCGGGTAAGGTTCTCGACGGCCGATCTGTGATTTTTAATTTCAAGCGAAAGCCGGGCGGCTTTTAAAAACAGGCTGCCGTATTTATCAGGCTCCAGATCGAGCGCCCGCTCATATTCAAAAAGAGCCCGGGCGGGATTTTTTTTCAATTCATAAAGGGAGGCCAGTTTAACGTGCGCCGCCGCCGAGCGCGGATATTTCCCGGTTATTTCAAGGCATTTTTCAAACGCGGTTTCTAATTCTCCGCCGGTTTCGAGAGCGGAAACTTTTTCGATAAGATCCTTTACGGCGTCTTTTTCGACCGAAAGCGGCTTCCTGTTTTCAAAAAAATCCAGCGCGTCCCTGTTTATCGGATTGATCGCGAGCGTTTTTTCATACGCGAAGGCGGCGTCATCGTACCTTTTCATTTTGAAAAACATCTTTCCGGCATGGCAGCAGGCATCCTCGACCCTGTGCACGTCATCCGCGACCGGTATGAAGCTCATGGCCTTCTTTATTTTTAGCGCCGCGCGCTCTATCATGCCTTCCGAAACGTCGGAACACGCGTTTTTCAATTCACGGACCGAGTCTTCGTGATAATTCCCGGCGAACCTTTTCGCCGCCTGGCCAAGATAGCTTAAAAGCTCCATGCAGTCGGTTTTAGCTTCCTTATCGCAAACCGCTCCGCCCGCGGCACTGACGATCTTTAATATATCCTCGCGTTTGCGGTCCTTCGCGAGCATATCGGCGGTCCAGCCAAAATTGTTCTCGGCCATTACGTCCGCGCCGCGATCGACTAAAAGTTTTACTATTTCAGCGTTCCCAAGCGCCACGGATTTCAAAAGCGCCGTATCGTTATCGCGATCCTTCGCGTTAACGCTCGCGCCGTTATCGATGAGTATCCTCGCGACCTCGCTATCCCCCTCGGCGATAGCGTTCAAAAGCGCGTCGTCTATCTCTTCGAATCTGGAACGCAGATATAAAATTTTATTGTAAACAACCGGATCTATGTCGTTTTCAGAAGCCTCTTCTCCGGGCTGCGCGGAGCTCCCGCCCGCTTTTTCCTCCGCGGCTTTATTCTCAACGGCTTCGTTTTCAGAGGCGCCGCATGAAGGTATTAATTTTTCGATGTTTTCAATAATATAGCTGACGCTCGCCGACACGTCTTTCCTTAAATTCGCCGGAATATCGTATTTCATGAAATCCATAAGGACGTGCATCAGTTTCGAAACAATAAGAAATCTTGTTTTCTCGCTTTTGTCGGGCATCTTCGAAAAATTAGCTTCGAGCGACGCCAGGAACAGCGCGAACGCGTTTTCGGGCATTTCGTTGAAATTCATATATTCACGGTAGTAAGCAAGCAGTCCGCCGCTTAAAAGAAGCGATAAAACAATATTTTCGGCGCCGGACGCCTCGTTTTTCATCGCCGCAGCGGATGCCGCGAAAAGCCTCTGAAGCGTTATCTTAATCCCGCAAAGGGAAAACGGCAGGCTTTTATTGTTGGCGTAAATTATTTTAAAGAGGGCCTTATCGAGGTCGGCGCCGCAATTTTTAACTATCTTTTTTATACCGACGCCCATGTCGTAATCTTCGCAGCTTTCAAGCCACTTCGAAATATATCCTTCGGCCAGGTGCAGTTTCGCGTCCTCCCAGCATTCCTCGTTTTCAATAAATGCGGCCGCGAGCTTATCGAACGAATGATATTCGCGGTTGTGAAATTTATACGCTCTGGCGTATTTTGGAACGTATATCGAAATGTCGCGCTCGCCGGCCAGCCATCTTTTAACTTCGTCATAGCCCCATCTGCCGTGAGCTTCGCGGGTCAAAAGCCCCGCGAGAAGAGCCCGGAATTCCGCCGGAACGCCGGCCGGGATATCCATGCCGCGTGTCGTTAAACCGTACATGATCGTTTTAGCGTCGCGCCCTTCGAGCGGATGCGAGCCGGAAATAATCTCCATCACCATCATTCCGAGCGACCAGTAATCGGAATTTTTATGTACGACCCCGCCGAAGGTTTCCGGCGCCGAATAAAGCGGCGTGCCTTTTACGCCGGTCATTCTGCTTGAAACGTCCGATTCGAGAATGGAAGCTATGCCGAAATCGCTCAGTATAAGACATGGCGGCGTTTTCGACCTTATGAGAATATTCGAGGGCTTCAGGTCCAGATGCAATATGCGGTTATCGTGCAAAACCTTAAGCCCTTCTATTATCTGGGCGATTATAAGTTTTACGGCCGCCGCCCGGTTCGAATCCGTTAACGAACCGGCGAGTTCCCGGAGAGTCCCGAATTTAGCGTATTCCTGGATCTCGAAATATCTCTCGCTGGCTTCATCGTAACCGCATCCGTATATCCGGATGATGTGCTCCGGGTGCTTCGCGCTGATTTCAAGGGTCTTTTTAAGAACGTCACGCGCCGGGCTGATCCCGTATCGGTAAAGTTTCAATATGAATTTTTCCGAATTCTTATCGAGAATGTAAATGTCCGATTCGCCTGAAACAACCTTGAACCGGCCGGTTACGCTATAACCTTTAAAACTCGCGGCGCCGCCGATGGGGAACTCTTCCATATCGCTTCTTATCCTTTTATCCGTTCCAAACTTATTTCTGATATTTCAAATTATTTTTTTGCGGCTTCCCTGATCGGATAGGTATCATAATTCCAGTCTTTCTGCCTGTAAACGATAGTGACGCAGACGGGAAGCCCGTTCGAATCATATTTCCAGATATAAAGCGTGTTGTCGTTAGTATCGCTCTTGGACGTGCAGACGATGCCGCCGCCCGGGTTCATTTGCTGAGCATCCTGCGCCAGAGCCGGTCCGGGAAGCGCAAAATTTCTGGCGCCAGACGTGTTAAGGATCGCGTATGAAAGAAAGAACAGCGAAGAGACGAAAAGAACGGCAATACATTTCCAGAAGATCGAATCGAAGTTTTTCATTTTTTTCTCCTTTTTACCTTGAATTGTTCCCTGATCGCCAATCCAGGTTTACATAATAAGAATTATTTAACGGTCGGCCTTACACTTCTTTTAACATCACTTCATTAAAAGATATTCTCGGGCGCATGACGGGTTTTTGATCGGGATAGCCCACTGGAAGCAGCGCTACGACCGTATATTTTTCATCCAGTTCAAGCAATTTCTTCACTTTATCCCGGTCGAACATCATTATCCAGCAGGTCCCGAGGCCGAGATCGACCGCGCGAAGCGTCATATGATCTATCGCGATCGCGACGTTAAGCCCGAGATAAGCGTTCCTCTGAACCTCGTCCATGCCGCTGATACGGCTTTTAATAACGACCGGATCTGCATTTTCAAGCGGCGTTCCGGCGAAAGCTCCGGCTTCATTCAATTCACGGAGCCGCTGCCCCGAGCCGCCGATGCAGCTTGAATCCGCGCAGCAGGCTATGATGACGGGCGCCTGCGCGATGAACGGAAGCTGAGTGCATCCCTTTAATTTTTCGCGCATGGCCTCGCTTTTAATGACGACATATCTTCCAGGCTGAAGATTCGAGCCTGAAGGCGCAAGGCGGGCGGTTTCTATAATATCTTTAACGTATTCATCCGGCACGGCGTCCGGCTTGAACTTTCTGATGCTTCTTCTCGATCTTATCGCTTCTATTAATTCCAAGAGCAACCTCCGGCAAATAAATTCTAACGACCACCTCATTTAATGAACGGTCATTTAAATGATATTATATTTCATTTCCACTAAGTTTTCAAGATAAATCTGTCGCGATAAATTAAAGTTAGCGTCGCAGTGAAAAACAAACCGATGACGGAGGGATTGCGGCTCACGTATTCACTTATTATTTAACCGACGACATCCGCATTTTTAATGAGTGTTAATTTTTTTAAATTTCTTTAAAATTCAAGGCGTGTATGCTTTTTCAAGCGACGATTATTTTAACGTCAACCTTAAAAATAATTAAAAAAAGCTTGAAATAAAATTTGAAATGGTGTATTATCGAATTGCTCAATTTGTACAAACATTTTTTTTTATCACTTCCAGCATTGTCAATCGTATAATCAAGCTCCTTTTCATAAAAAGGGCAAGCCCTTTTTTATTTTTTAACTCAGGTGGAATTTTAATAAAATGTTGACTCAATATTCGTTTATAGCCGTTTTTGGAATAGTAGCCTTTAGTTTCGTGATAATAGGCCTCGCCCTTGTCGCTATATTCGCGCCTTCGAATCCCTATCCGTTAAAACGCTCGACTTATGAATGCGGCGCCGAAGCAGTCGGCTCCTCATGGATACAATACAACGTAAGATATTATATGTTCACGCTTCTTTTCATAGTATTCGACGTCGAAACAGTCTTCTTCTTCCCATGGGCCAGGATATACAAGTCGCTGGCTTCGTTTGGAATACCTGTTTTTTATGGTTTCATAGAAGGCTTCGTTTTCATGCTGATACTTATTTTAGGTTTAATATACGCATGGCGCAAGGGGATACTCGAATGGGTATAGTACAGCATCTTCCAAAATTCATAAAACAATGGCCCGGAGGCGGCCTGGCGATAGCGTCCATCGACATGGTTATGAACTACTCGCGCAAGTCCTCTCTCTGGCCTATGACTTTCGGCCTCGCGTGCTGCGCGATCGAAATGATGGCGGCTAACGCTTCTCGTTACGACTTCGACAGGTTCGGCATAATTCCGCGCCCTTCGCCGCGTCAGTCCGACGTTATGATCGTCGCCGGAACCGTCTGCACGAAAATGGCGCCTTTCGTAGTGAAGCTTTACCATCAGATGCCCGAACCGCGTTACGTTCTGGCCATGGGTTCCTGCGCGATTTCAGGCGGCATATTTTATCACGGCAGCTACTCGGTCGTAAAAGGCGTGGATAAGATAATACCCGTCGATATATACATACCCGGGTGCCCGCCCAGGCCTGAAGCCCTTTTCGAAGGCTTCATGAAACTGCAGGAAAAAATAATGAACGAAAGCATAGCGAATCCCGAACTGAAACTCGTGCCTGAAAATCCCGATCTCGGACCTCATTACGCGATCGAAGAATACGTGGAACCGCTCTCTTCGGAAAATAACGCGGGTGATGCCAAATGAGCCAGTATATGACCGCCAAGCTTATAATTTCCGCGATAGCCAATAAAATCGGAAAAGATAGCGTAACAGAATCAATTGAAAACGAAAAAGACCCCAAAAGCGTCATAATCCGCATCAATCCAAATAAAATAAAAGAGACCGCCGAATTTTTAAAAAGCCAGGATTTCGAATACCTTTCATTCATAACCGCCGTGGACCTCAAAAAACACATCGACATGGTCTACTGGTTTACCTCTCAAAAACTCGGGTTTCACGCCTGCATAAAATGCACGCTGCCGCCCGTTAATCCCGAAATTGAAAGCCTTTGCGGCGTTTACGCGACGGCCAACTGGAACGAACGCGAAGCCTACGACATGTTTGGCGTTAAATTCACCGGCCATCCGGAACTCAAAAGAATATTGACCTGGGACGAGTTCGTCGGCCATCCGCTTTTGAAAAAATACAAGGTCATCGACGATCCCGACGTTCCCATGAAATAATTTAGTAAAGAGTAAAATTATGATACGCACAGAAGAATTCCAAGTTAATATGGGGCCTCAGCACCCCTCGACCCACGGCGTATTCCGCGCAATGCTCAGCATGGACGGCGAAGAGGTTGAAAAGATCGATTCCATGATCGGCTACCTTCACCGCGGCATCGAAAAAATATGTGAAAGCCGCAGCTATACGCAAATAATCCCGCTGACCGACCGCCTGGATTACCTTTCGGCGATGTCGAATAACCTTGCCTACTGCATGGCCGTTGAAAAACTCATGGGCGTGACAGTCCCCGAACGCGCCGCGCTTATCAGAATGATAATAGCCGAACTTCAGCGAATCGCTTCGCACCTCGTATTCGTGGGCTGCTTCGGCCTGGATACGGGAGCCGTTACGGTGTTTTTATATACGTTCCGCGAACGCGAGACAGTCCTTGATCTTTTCGAAGAACTCTGCGGCGCGCGCTTGATTTATAACTATATGAGAATAGGCGGAGTCGCTCATGACCTTCCTGAAGGGTTCGAGAAAAAAACCCTTGGTTATCTCGATATTCTTGAAAAAAAGATCGACGAATACAACAATCTTCTCACCGAAAATTATATTTTTAAAATAAGGACTCAGGGCGTGGGGCCGCTAACCCGGCAGCAGGCCCTCGATTTCGCCCTCAGCGGCCCGATAGCCCGCGCATCCGGCGTGAATTACGACGTGCGTAAAAACGATCCCTATCTTTTATACGATAAGATCGATTTCAAGGCAGTAGTTTACGAGGAAGGCGACTGTTTCCACCGCTACACCGCCAGAATAGCCGAAATGCAGGAAAGCGTAAAGATAATCCGCCAGTGCCTCGCAATGTTGAAACCGGGCGAAATAAAAGCCGCGGTGCCGCGCGTCATTAAACCCGCCGCGGGCGAAGCTTACGCTCATATCGAAACTCCCCGCGGCGATCTCGGCGTTTACCTGGTCTCGGACGGCGGAGCCGCTCCCTACAGGCTAAAATTCCGCGCGCCGTCATTTGTGAACCTCAGCGCGTTCAGCACGATCGCCAAAGGCCATAAGATCGCGGACCTCGTTGTCATACTGGGCTCGATAGACCCCGTCTTCGGCGAAGTGGACAGGTAAACTAAATATTCATAAAATAGATAACAGCTAAAAGATAATAAATAAGGTGAAAACAAAAATTAAGCGCAAAATAAAAGAAACAGGTTTCATTTATTTTATTTAAGCCGGAGACAAAAATGGGTATAATCAAAATCAGGGAACAGAAAAGCTACATTCCGCTCGCGATATTTTCAACGATATTCGCGGCCATAGTAGTTACGTTCTCGGTCCTTCACATAATATTCGCCGAATCGCATATTTATCTCACCGGCCTCTGCCAGAAATTCGGCGTTCCCATAACTCTCTACACCTTAGTCGAAATGTTTTTCCTTGGCGCGGTTCTTCTCGGATACATTCTTGTCTCGACGATACTTCTGGTCTGGCTTGAAAGAAAGATCGCGGGCCATATACAGTGCCGCCTCGGGCCGATGCGCACCGGCGGCTGGCATGGCTGGCTTCAGCCATTGATCGACGGCTTCAAGCTTATATTCAAGGAGGATATCATTCCCGCCGGCGCGGATAAATTCGTATTCATATTATCGCCGTTCATAGTCTTCATACCCGGCGTCGCCATGCTCGCGGCGATACCCTTCACGGATAAGCTCATACCGGCCGATCTCAATATGGCATTAATCTACGTTCTGGGCTTTTCATCGATAGGCGTCATAGGCATCGTAATGGCCGGATGGTCCTCGAACAATAAATATTCGCTTCTCGGCGGCCTCAGGTCGGCGGCCCAGATGGTCAGTTACGAAGTCCCGCGCGCCATATCGGTTCTGGGCGTAATAATGCTGGCCGGCTCGTTCTCGCTGGTCGACATCGTAAAAGCCCAGGATAAATTATGGTTTGTGATACCTCAGCTCTTAGCGTTCGCCGTATATTTCATATCGTCGCTCGCGGAAATAAACAGGGCGCCCTTCGATATTCCGGAAGCCGAATCGGAACTCGTAGCGGGCTTTCATACTGAATATTCAGGCCTTCGTTTTTCATTCTTCTTCATGGCCGAATAGATACGACTCAGCAGCAGCATCCCTTGAATATG
>CAZJFS010000079.1:0-19301 GCA_964545075.1 uncultured bacterium | reverse complement strand
GAAGGAGTAATCGGATAGCCTGAATAAAAACGGCATCCCGCATAAAGCGAAGCGATAGCAGTAACTTCGTTTCCGGTCATCATAAGCTTGGCGGATGACTGCGTGAATTTAAGCCCCTTGAACGGAACTGATTTTTTCATTTTTTCTTCGGAAAATTTATATCCCAAATTAAGCGCTTTTAAATTCCCTTCAAGCACTTCACGGGTTTTTTTCTTGAATTTATTCGCGAGCGATTTTTCCAGATTGGCGATTGGAAGGCCAGCCAGGCTTGTAAGAACGCCTACTATAACCATGTTTTTAGCAAGTTCGCTATTCGCCGCCTCCATCGCCATTTCCTTAAAGGGTATTTTATAAACGTGTTTTTTACATTTAGCGTCAACGGGTATTTCCTCTAAACTGGTGGTATCGCCTTCCGGATATATAATAACGGTATTTTCATGAACTTCAAGCTCCGACCGGAACGAGTTGTAATCATTCCAGTTAAAAGCAATTAAAATATCAACGCAGTCACCCTGCGTCAATACGGGACCGCCGGATATCCTCATTTTCGTAAGTGACTCGCCGCCGCGTATCTGCGCGCCGTAACTTTTCACCATTAAAGAATTCAATCCAAGTATCGAAGCCGTTGAAGATATTATCTCTCCGGCCGCGACAACTCCATCTCCGCCCCTGCCTATCATACCTATAGTTAAATCGTCAATCATACTATAACCCCCGTACCCCGTTTTATTTCTTTACGTAATACTACCCACTTAATTTTGGTTCACCATAATTTTATCACAATAAAAATGTTTTTTCAAGTGAAACGCTTGGCACTTCGAAAATTCCTGATATAAGGCAAATTTCAACGCTACATCCGCAAGATACGCTTTATTTTTTCTTCCGCAGTTCACGCATGACGCTTAACATTCCCTGAATAAGCGCGTACGGATGAGGCGGACAACCCGGAATATAAACATCGACCGGAACGAGCTTTTCCGCGCCGCCATAATTGGCGTAGTTTCTATCAAACGGTGCGCCGGATATAGCGCAAACGCCCATGGCCGCTACAACCCTTGGTTTCGGAGTGGCCTCAAGAGTTCTTAAAAGCGCTTCACGCAAGTTCCAGGTCACGGGCCCCGTAATAAGGATACAATCGGCATGCCTCGGCGACGCTACGAAATCAATTCCAAAACGGCTTAGATCAAAAAAGGGATTGCCGGCCGATACCATCTCATGCTCGCAGCCATTGCAGGATCCAAGATCGAGCTGCCGCACGTGAAAAGAACCGCCAAAATTTTTTCTGACCTCGTTTTCCAGTTTTTCGGCCTCCATTTTTATAATGGCGGCTCCCGCGCCATATTTTAAAAATTCAACGGCGCCTGCAGGGCATATATCCTCACAAACGCGGCATTCTATGCACTTTTTGGACAAAACGGAAACCCCGGCTTTATTTAATTCGATCGCGCCGGCAGGGCAGGATTTAACGCATTCATGCTGGCCGCATTTTCCGCATTTTTCCTGATCCATCGAAACCAGCGGACTTTGATCGCCGGTGAAAATATTCTCGGGTCCGCTCGATCTTTCGGTAACATTTCCGGTATGTAAAATGTTTTTCAATATGGATATCATTACGAATCATTCCTTTCAGGCATTCTATCTGTCGCAGGAAGAATAACAAAGGTTGAAGCTTTTATTTATGACGGGAAAATCAGGAACGATATTTCCCTTTATCGCGAAGGTCAGAGCAAGCCAGTTAGCGTAAGAAGCCGATCTGACCCTGTATCTTTGTATCCTGTTCGAATCGTCGAACATTAAAAAATGCGCGTGTTCGCCTTTCGGCGCTTCCACTATCCCGAACGCCGGCTTATATGGAGGCAGTTTGCCGATAACTGAAGAAACGGGACCTGATTTTAATTGCGAGAGCGCCTGCTCTATTATTTTAGCCGATTGCCTTATTTCGCCAAGCCGGACCGCCATGCGAGCCGCAACATCCTGCGTGGCATGAGTTATTTCGCTGAAATCGAGGTTGTCGTATATTTCATAGCCGAAAGCCTTCCGGGCATCGCATTTAACGTTAGACGCCCGAGCGCCTATGCCGACTACACCTATTTCCATTACCGTTTCAGTAAACAAACGGCCCGTGGTTTCGACGCGTTCCAAGAAGGAAGTTGAGCTATACAGCAGATCTTCCAGTATATCCAAATCGCGGCAAACCCTTCGAGCCATTTCGGATAACTTTTTAACGCCGGCGTCGGAAATGTCGCGCCTCAAACCGCCTGGCATGTTTACGCTATGAAAATAACGCGAACGGATAACTTCATAAACTTCATTCATAAGGTCTTCGCGAAGTTTCGCCGCAAAAGACGAAGCCGCGTAAAAGGCCACGTCAACGGCTATTCCCATAATATCCGTAATATGTCCGATCATGCGCTCGAGCTCAAGCAATATAACGCGGATCGTCCTTGCCCTGACGGGAACCGACGTGCCGGCGATTTTTTCCACGGCGTTTGAATATGCCACGGAATGGGCCATCGAACATACTCCGCATATTCTCTCGGCCAGAAAGTTTGCCTTGAAATGATCCAGGCCCTCGCACATCTTCTCGATGCCGCGATGAGTATAAAAAAGCTGGGCGTCGAGATTTATGATATGCTCACCGTAGCAGGAAAATCTGAAGTGACCGGGCTCAATTATGCCGGCATGTATCGGTCCGACCGGAAGTTCGTACGGCCCGATACCCTGAACTTTTCTAGCTTCGGTTATATCAGAGCTCGGAAACAGCTCCGACGAGGCGGCAAAATCTTTTCTAAGCGGAAATACGTCCGTTGGAAAGTGCTTGTGATGACAGAGCCGGCGCATATCCAGATGGTGCTCCGGATATAGGCCGAACATGTCGAATATTTCACGTTCATACCAGTTAGCCGCCACGCAAATGCCGGTTATCGACGGAAATATGGGATCGTCGTCGAATACCCTTATAACTATCACCAGCACTTCTTTTTTTTCATTGGACGACGCCGAATCAGCCGCTACCCTGAATGCGTAGTATATCTTGAAACATTCGCTCTCCGGCAGTTTGCGTTCGTCAGCCGCCGCTATGGATAAAAGCGTGCCGCCGGCCATGGCTGTTATCTCGGTTACTACCTCGTGAAGATCGTCCCTTTCAGCTTCGGCGTATGTTTCGCCATAATCGGTATGCATAATGGATTTTATCTGATTTTTCAAAAGCGTCAATATATCTTTTTTCTTCATGCGTATCGCCTATCCCTTCACAATCAATGAGAACACGGACATAAAAATCGCGTCCTTTATCGGCTTCCAGTAATAAAAACCTGAAACCACCGATATCAGAAACAACGAGCTAATAACGATTACCGCGCTCATTTCCGGCAGATGTAGATTAATGATTTCCGTTTTTGCGTTTTTATCATGCTGGTCGTCCTCATGATGAAAATGCCCGAAGGCCATTTTTAATATATGGTTTAAAAATCCTATGAATATGAGCGTCATGAATAATAGATAGAGGGTCGACGCCACGTAACTTTTAGAATGGACACCCGCCAGAAGTATCATGAATTCAGAGAAGAAAACGCCAAAGGGCGGCATGCCGCAAATGCCGATACCGCCTAAAAATATAACGGAACCCAGAAACTTGTTTCTCTCGAATATTCCTTTTATCTTGCTTATCTCCCTCGTCTCATAGACCTGTACGATGGAACCGGCAGTTAAGAACATCATCGATTTCAGGATGGCATGATTAAACATATGGTATAGCGCGCCGATAATGCCGAGTTCACCTCCAAATCCAAGTCCGAGGAATATTATCCCGGTATGCTCTATCGACGAATATGCCAGAAGACGTTTAATATCGTTTTGAAGTATTATGAAAGGAAATGCAACCAGAAGCGAGATCAAGCCGAAAATTATCATGAGGTTTGAAGTAAATTCAGGCCCTATCGCGAGGTTCACTATATGCTGGAACCTTATCAGCGCGTATGTCGCGCAAGAGAGAAGGACGCCGGACAGCAGCGCCGAAACCGGCGTAGGGGTCTGCGAATGCGCATCCGGCAGCCATGTATGCATGGGAGCCAGGCCCGCCTTAGTGCCATAACCGATAAGAACGAATATAAAGGCCAGCTTGATCATGCTGGAATCCATAAATTTAGCGTAATATATCAAAATGGAATAATCGAGCGAACCGCCGGGGATCAGAGCAAGATTGGTTATCGAATGGTTCAAAAGCACTATCCCGAATAAAGAAAGCGCTATAGCCACGGTGCATATCACCAGGTATTTCCAGGCCGCTTCCATGGACTCGCGATTCCGGTAAAAAGCTACCAGAAAAGCCGACGCCAATGTCGTCGCTTCAACCGCAACCCACACCAATCCAAGATTATTAAGAAATACGACAAGCAGCATCGAAGCCATGAACAGTTCGATCTTGAAATAATAATCGGGCAGCTTGGCTTCCTCGACAAGGCCTTTTTCCGCTTCATGCCTCATATAATCCCTTGAATAAAGGATCGTTGCGAAAGATATAAGAGATATGACGAAAGCCATGAACGCCGAGAGCGAATCTATCCAGAAAAAGCTGACGCTGAATTTCGGAATATCTATCATGAAGGGTTTTTCAACGGTAACTATGCTTAAAAGCAGAGCTGACGTCAAAAGATTAAAAAATGAAGAAAGAATAGCTAACCATTCTATAATTTTAACGTTTTTTATAAATTTGAAAAGCAGAGAAAGAAAAAACGGCACCGCGATAAGCACCGCCGGGAACATTTTTAATGCCCATAATTTGTCCATATTACGATCACATCCGTTTAAAGAATAATAGACTAATGTTTCAACAGGTTGAGCTTATTCGTGTCCAGGGTTTCAAAACTATCGCTTATCCTGTTGGTAAGAATACCCATAAGCACTACGCCTACGATCATATCAAAAAATATGCCCAGTTCGATAAAAAGGGGCATTCCATGTGTAGTAGCGATACCGGCCAGAAAAAGCCCGTTCTCGATTATGAGTATTCCAAGCACCTGCGTAAGCGCGAACGTCCTGTTCATCATCAAAAACAAACCTATGAGTATGAGCGAAACCGAAGTGTTCAGCGATCCCCTGGTAAGCGGTTCCAGCTTGATGGTAAGAGGCAGCATTACATAATACGAAAATATTATGAGAAGCCCTGATATCAGAACCGCAGTGGGAACCGCGAAGAATTTTTCAGTATCTTTCGTAACGCTTATCTTATGCGATATATGCGCTAAAAAATACGGAACGGTGACGCATTTAATAAAAAATGTCAGAAACGCCACGAAATAAATGTGCGCTCCGCCGGTAGCGCCCGCCATCAATGCGCATATAAGGGTAAGCGCGAAAGACTGCACGGCGTAAGATGATATCTGAGACCTGACGCGACGAAAAGCGAGAGAAAGTATCGCCGTAAGAAGCATTATCGCGTTCAATACATTCATCTGGATCATTATTGAAGGAATTTCATGATTGTTCATCGTTATTTTATTCCTTTCGAATACTTTAAATTATAGACATTATATTTTAATTACGTTGGTTATTATTCCGGTAAGAGCTAAAACAAAAGATATCCCTATGAGGTCGGGCACCTGAAAAAGCCTGAATTTCGCGAGAACTGATTCAAAGATACCAACCACCACTGAAAAAGCAATCAGTTTGAAGATCAAAAGAGCGGAACTCACTACGAACGGCAGCGCGGCGAATTGCGTCAGCATTCCGTAAGGGAAAAATATATTCACCATCAGGGTAAATAAGACCGCCTGCTTGATATATGAAGCCATCGTCATCATCGCGAGATATCTTCCCGAATATTCAAGTATCATACCCTCGTGGATCATCGTAAGCTCCAGATGCGTGGCCGGGTTATCGAAAGGAACGCGGCCGGTCTCGGCTACCACGATAATGAAAAGTGCGAAAAACACGAAAATATTCTCAATGGCGAAAAAATAATTGCCCGACTTTATAGTGCTCGACATTATATTCGAAAGATTCGTCGAGCCATAGGTTATGGCAAGAGAAATAAAGCAGAGTATCATTGCCGGTTCGGCTATGGAGCTTATCATCATCTCTCGCGAGGAGGCCATTCCGCCAAAAGCTGAAGCCGTATCCATGGCCGCTAGAGCCATAAAAAAACGAGCCAGCGCGAAAAGATATATTATTAATATCATATCGCCCAGCTTCGAAAGCGAGTACAGATACGACACGGAAGGGACGAGAAATGCGCAAATAACTATGGCAGCTAACGTCACATAAGGCGCAGCAAGAAAAAGCCATGACGCGATGTCTGAAACGACAACCTCTTTTTTCATATATTTCGACAGATCGTAATATGGCTGAAGAACCGGAGGCCCCTGCCTATATTGGAAAGTCGCCTTGACCTTTTTTATTATTCCGGCCAGAAGAGGCGCAGCCGATATTAAAATAAGCGCCTGCAAAATTGATATTAAAATTTTTTCAAAATACATATTTCTCCTTCCTATCTTACGGCAAGTAAAAGAACTATCAAAGTAACAAAAATATAAAGCAGGTAAACGTGAATGTAGCCCACCTGCATTCTTTTAAAGCTGTCAGAGGTAATGAAAACGAACCGCGTGAGAGGTTTATAAAGATACGTTTCAAAGAAAGGCGTCATCGCCTGACTGTATGTAACCTTTTTTACGATATAGCGATCTTCGTTATGCACGGTTTCTATATCCGTCTTGGGTCTGTATATGTTTTTAAAGACAACCATGAGCGGCTGAGAGTATGACTCGGGAGTATATTCCATAGTTTCGTCGATATCGGCCCCGCAGCTCCACGTTTCATAAACCCTGAACCCGCGGCGTGAATAAAGGAAATTCACGGCGAACTTCAGCAATATCAAAAATATTATAAGCGCTGAAAAAACCAGAAGCGGCGATATGGAAGCCAGATCCTTATGAACCGGAATTATAAAGGCTGAAGCTTCGGTAAAAAACTCCCCGGCTTTCATTATTTCAGGCACAAGTTCGCCAACCGCGTATTTGAGGTTTGAAAGAAGCGAAGGCGAAAAAATACCGAAAACGAAACAAAGCAGGGTGACGATCAACATTGAAACGCGCATTTGAAAAGATGTTTCGCAAATCTCGTGCATATACTTGTGACCGCCCCTGTTCCTCGCGAGAAATATCGAATACATATTTTTAACGGCATTGAAAGAAGCCAGAGCCGAAGCCAGAGCAAGCGAAGCTCCAGCGACAGGAACGATTATTTTTATCCAGTTCTCCGGTGATTTAAGCGTCAGAAGTATCGATTGAAATACGAGCCATTTTGAAACGAACGCAGCCATGGGCGGAAGAGACGCCATGCACATCGCGCCCGTAAGAAAATAAAACGCGGTCTGCGGCATTTTTTTTATTAGTCCGCCCATTTCATCCATGTTTCTGGTGTGAGTCGAATGAATGATAGCGCCCGCGTTTAAAAAAAGCAGGGTTTTAAAGAAAGAGTGCGCCAGAACGTGATATAGCATGGCGGTAAGAGCGAACGCGGCGTATAATTTCTCGCCCTGCGAATCAAGGATCAGAGCGCAGGCGAATGTAGAAAATATTATGCCGACGTTTTCAATGGTCGAATAAGCCAGACTTTTTTTGATATCGGATTCGACTACGGCGTACATTATGCCAAGTATGGAAGTAATCGAGCCGATAGCCAGGGTTACTATGCCGCAGATAAGCTCGGTCCGCCCTAAAAATTCAAACGTGAATCGCAGGAGCATAAGCATGGCCACTTTGACCATCACGCCGGACATCAATGCTGAAACATGCGAAGGCGCCTGCGGGTGAGCCTGCGGAAGCCAGATATGAAGCGGGACGATACCTGCTTTCGTGCCAAAGCCTACCAAAAGCATCATAAAAAGAGCAGTTTTAAAACCTCCGCCAAGTCCGGCCCCGATATTCACATAATCAGCGAAATCCAGACTCGACGTCAGCGAAAACATTATCGCGAGAAACATGAAAAGAAATGCGGTTCCGAAGTGGGTCATTATAAAATACGTGAACCCGGCGCTTCTTGTTTTCGGGCTTTCGTGTTCCGTCATCACCAGAAAAAAGGAAAAAAGCGACATCAATTCCCACGAGATCAAAAAAATTATCGCGTGATTTGAAACCGAAACCATTACCATGGAAAGAATGAAAAGCGAAAATAAACCCGTAAGAAGAGGCACGCGTGGAGTTTCAAAATGATTTTCAAAACTGAGATACTGCCTGATATAAGAGGATGAGTAAAACGCGCTGACTGAAGAAAGCAGATATATCAACGCGAGAAAGAAGCAATTCAGCGCGGAAATCTTTATCGTCATCGCGTGGATCGAAGTATTTCCTATCGCCGAAGATACGACGGCGAAAGGAATTTTATAATAAATCTCCTGATTAAAAATAAGGACGATCAGCGAATATGATAGTCCGGCAACGCCAGCGATAATATTAAAAAAAGTGGAAACCTTTATCAAAAGTTCTTCGCGTTTTCTTAAAACGATCGCCAAAACGCAGTTGGCGACATAAATGAATGAGGATATGAAAAAAAAGAATAACACCATTGAAGCGGCCATGCCCCCTCCCAATTGCTAATTATTTTATGCGAAATAAAAACTGATATTCACAAGGGAAGGTGGAACCTGGAAAAAAAGGAAAAATTAAATGAGAGCTCGTACACTTAAAAAATGCACCCGTTTCTAGAAATATTTGAAATCACAAAAAATTCCTCGCGTATTGTATCATAATTTCGATATTCTTACAACATTTTTTTGTTTTTATATTTTACTTGCGGCGCAAAGCATATCATGTTTCAAGAATATTCACTCAAAATAAAGTTTATTTTTGCCCCTAATAAGTTGGACAAATTTAAAGTAATATGGTATATTATCCGAAAAAAAAACGCGAAGGTTAAATAAGCTTTGGCATTTTTTTATTTAATTATACTGGAGACGATATGAGTAAATTAAAAACCATAGAAGAACTGGAACGCATAAGATATGCCGCAAAAAAACTCGGCAAAAATTTTATATTCACTAACGGCTGCTTCGACCTGCTCCACGTCGGCCATATAAGAAACCTGCATGACGCCAAACAGCTCGGAGGCATATTGGCCGTGGCCATAAACTCCGACGAGTCCTTAAAAAAGTTGAAAAAACTTAGAACATCGATCACATCGCAGGACGAAAGAGCCGAAATACTCTCGGCATTTTCAGCTGTCGATTACGTGGTCATATTCGACGAGCCGACCGCCGATGGCATAATACTGCGTCTCAAGCCGGATATTCACGCAAAGGGCACGGATTATACGGTAGAAACGGTTCCGGAAAGAGAATCGGTTCTCTCTTACGGCGGAAAGATCGTCATAACCGGCGACCCTAAATCGCACTCCACCCGGGATATTATAAAAAAAATAAGAAACGACGTTTAAATTAAATGAAAGTTTTGCTCATAAGGCTGCGCTCAATAGGCGATATAGTCCAGTGTACACCGGCTTTTTCAGCCGCACGCTCCATGTTTAAAAATGCTTCCGTGGACCTTATGGTCGACGAACGCTTTTCAGACCTTGTCGTTGAGAATCCTTCACTGGACGGATTTATTTTATATAAAAACACCGGACGGTCTTTTCTGGAAAAATTACGCTACGATATAAATTTTCTCTTCATGGTCAGAAAAAGAAGATATGACGTTGTGATAGACTTTCACGGCATTCCAAAAACAGCATGGTTTTCATATTTTTCAGGAGCCGGAATACGCGTCGGATACGATTATAAAGGCCGCGGACGTCTTTATACGCACCGCATGAAACCGCCGGAAAAGTTTACCGTTCATTCAGCCATCAACCAGATAGAGCTTTTAAAATATGTCCCCGGCGAATTCGTTTCAAAATACAATTTCCCCGGCCGGAATGACCTTTCAACATTCATATCCGCGGATCTTGCAAAAAAAGAATGCGAAGATTTCCGTGAGTCGGAAAAAATCTCCGGCGATGAAAACATTTTCGTTTACCACATAAGCCCGTCTAATGACTTTAAAAAATGGCCGGCCCAAAATTACTCGGCCCTGATAAATATGATTGAAAGGCATCCGGCGCTTTCGGCTATGAAAAAAACTCACGTTATCATAGGCACCATCGCGGACGCGGAAGAATTTCAACGGATAAAATCATCGTCAAAACCATTAAACGGAAGCATCGTTTCCGCCTGCGGGAAATTATCGCTCGGCGCGTTATACAACCTCGCGGGTCGCGCAAAATGCTATATAGGCCCGGATTCCGGACCGCTGCATATAGCCGCGGCGGGCGTCTGCCCCGTAATAGGACTTTTCGGTCCGACAAACGCGGAAACATTCGGACCGCTTTCCAAAAACTTTACGGCGGTATGCGACATGGATCTGAAGTGCCGGCCGTGCGATCAAAAAAAATGCCGGCCCGGAGATTTCAGATGCATAAAAAAAATCAACGTCAGAGACGTCTTTGATGCAGTGCTAAAATCGGTAATCAAAAATAAATAAAAAGAAGGGCAGTTACATGGAAATAATCAGAAAAATCAGGGTAAGTTTCGGTTATGTTTTTTCGATACTTTTAATCATCATGTCAAAGCCGGTTTCAATCTTCTACTTCTGGTTCGGCTCGGCCATCGCCATACTCGGAGAGCTTATCCGGGTATGGGCTTCTTCTTATATCGTTAAGCTCGACAGGTTGACCACGGACGGACCATACAGGGCCACCAGAAACCCTCTTTATCTCGGGTCCTTCATCATGGGAACCGGGCTTTTGATAGCATCAATGAACCTGACGCTGGCCGTCGTTTACTATGTCCTGTTCCTTATCGTCTATCCCGCGACAATGAGCGCTGAAAAAAAAGAACTTCAGAAAAAATTCGGAGACTACTACCTCGAATATCAGCAGTCGACGCCAGGCTTTTTCCCGACCTTCGAAAGTATAGGCGAAGCCTTTTCGAATTTCCGGTTTTTCTTTTCGAATTTCAGCTCACGCATAAAAAGTTTTTTAAAAAACAGAGAATACAACGGCGTTCTGGCTGTAACGATAGTTTTGTTAATATTGTTTTTCAAACTTAAAAGAAATCTAAAAAAATAAAGAGCGTTAAATTATGAAGGAAAAAAACATCAAAGACCTGGACTTTAAAAAAGTCAAAACATACCCGTTGAGCTCAAGAAAATGCAAAGTAAATAAAGACGACTTCGGGGTCCCCGCCGTTTCCGCCGGAGCCTCTTTTTCGGAATTTATCGGCGGGCTTCCCAAAATACAGGCCGCTAAAGATCTAATGGACTTTTGCGATCTCGTCCGCCTCGCATACGAAAAAAAGAAAAAGATAATAGTCGCCATAGGCGGCCACGTAATAAAAACCGGCGTTTCTCCTTACCTTATCGAGCTTATAAAACGGGGCGTAATTTCAATGGTATCAATGAACGGATCAGCGGCCATACACGACCTTGAAATCGCCATAAACGCAAAAACATCCGAGGACGTAGCCGAGGCCCTCGTCGACGGTTCTTTCGGAATGGCTTATGAAACAGGATTTCATATGAACGAGGCTTTCGCGGCCGCAATGAAAAACGCTACGGGAGCGGGCCGCGAAATAGCCAGAGTAATGCGGAACATAAAAGCTCCTTACAAACAAAATTCGCTTTTATACAATGCCGACTTATGCGGCGTTCCGGCGACAGTGCATATCGCGATAGGAACCGATATCGTCCACGTCCATCCGAACGCTGACGGCGCCGCCATAGGAACAGCCACTTTCAATGATTTCAAGACGTATTGCTCGCAGGTCGCGCAACTTTCGCCCGGAGCCATCTATATAAATCTCGGCTCGGCGGTCGTCATGCCGGAAGTATTCCTTAAGGCTCTCACGCTCGTGCGAAATCTGGGACACGACGCCCGCGGATTTCACACCGCAAATTTTGACATGATAAGCCACTACCGCCCGAACGCGAATGTTTTAAGCAGACCCACCATTGGTTCCGGCGGCAGAAGCTTCAACTTCATCGGCTGTCATGAGATCATGGTCCCCCTGTTTTACACAATTTTAAACGAAAAATTGAAACAATAATTTTTTCAAGGAGAATGCGATCCCTAATGGAAGAAAACATTAAAAATAACGAAGATCAAAAAAAGATGGCGAATGCGGATCCAGCGGCGCATGAAACCCGGTTAAGCCTTATATCCGAATATATCGAAGGCACGCGTGGAAACCTCATCAAGCTTGAAAAAAGATGTCTCAATATAATTTCGGACATCACCGAAGCGATCGTCGAATGCCTCCTCTCCGGAAAAAAGATACTTATTTGCGGAAACGGCGGATCCGCTTCCGACGCAATGCATATCGCCGGCGAACTTGTCGGCCGCTTCAGAATGGAACGGCGCGCCCTTCCCTGCATCGCCTTGAACACCAACGCGGTTATAATAACCGCCATAGGCAATGATTACGGCTTTGAGAATATTTTTTCGAGGCAGGTTGAAGCGTTAGGCGCAAGTGGCGATCTGCTCATCGGCATATCGACTTCCGGAAACTCTCCCAACGTCATAAAGGCGCTATCGGCCGCACGGGACATTGGAATGAAAACGATAGGCATGACGGGCATAAACGGCGGGGCCATGCTGTCTAAAAAATTATGCGACATACTATTGCCGGCTCCATCTGCCGTAACTTCACAGATTCAGGAAATGCATATACTCTGCGGCCACATATTCTGTAAATTAGCTGAAGAGGCCATAGCTGGAGGGCAAAGTGACTTTCAAAAATAAGGCCGTTTTCAACTTTAGCGACGAATCGTCGAAAAAAAGGCTGACCGCCTTTATAAACGGCGCGAAAAAAAATCAAAAGAAAATAGTTTTTACCAACGGCTGCTTCGACGTATTGCACGTAGGACATCTCCGTTATTTAAGCGCATCGCGCGCAAGCGGAGATCTTCTGATAATCGGCCTGAACACGGACGCATCGGTACGCCGCAATAAAGGCGCCGGCCGGCCGGTTGTCCCCCAGGATGAACGCGCCGAAATGCTTCTCGGGCTTGAATGCGTCGACGCCGTAGTTTTTTTCGACGAGACGACGCCCGAAGATATAATAGGCTTCATAAGGCCTGACGTGCTCGTAAAAGGGGCGCAATACGCCGAAAACGAAATAGTCGGAGCGGCATTCGTCCAATCCTACGGCGGAAAGCTCATACGCGCCGAAATGATCGAAGGCGTTTCATCGACGGATATAATAAAAAAAATACTTCAAACAAATGGCAGGTAATTTAAAATGTCAAAACAGGATATCAAAATAATAGGCGTCATTCCGGCCAGGCTTGAATCGACAAGATTTCCCGAAAAGCCTCTCGTAAAGATAGCAGGCCGTGAAATGATACTCTGGGTTGCGGATGCCGCTTTAAAAGCCGCGAATCTTTCAAAGGTGATAGTGGCTACGGATTCTGACCGTATTTTCGACGTGGTTAAAAAAGCCGGTTTCGATTGTGAAATGACGTCAAAGTATTGCCGCAGCGGCTCCGACCGTTTATGCGAGGTCGCGGCAAAAACGGACGGAAAAATATACGTGAATATACAGGGTGACGAGCCTTTGATCGAACCCGCGCTCATCGACTCAGTCACGAAACCATTTCTGAACGATCCGGACATTTCCGTCACTACCGCCGTCACCGCTATAAAAGATGAAAGCGAATTTAAAAACCCGGACTGCGTAAAGGCGGTACTCGATAAAAAGAATTTCGCCATGTATTTTTCGCGATCACCCATCCCATTCTTCCGCTCAAAGAAGCCCCAATTCGAAAACGTATATAAACACATAGGAATATACGCTTATACGCGAAACGCTTTACTGGACTTCGCGAACCTTTCAAAATCGTTATGCGAAGAAGCCGAATCTCTCGAACAATTGAGATTTTTAGAGAACGGTTATAAGATATACTGCATAAAAACGCAATACGTGAACAAAGGCGTCGACACGCCCGGAGATCTCGAAGAAGTTTTAAAAATATTAAAAGATAAACGCGAGGTGTAAAAGGATGAGTACATTTTCAAAAGTATTTTTCAGAAATGCCCTGTTAGCTTCCCTTACGGTTCTTTTTATTCCGCTTTCCTTAAATGAAGCCGGAGCCGCGCCGCAACCGGCGCCGGGCGAAAAGAAACCGGCGTTATCGGCTCCGCCCGCTCCAGGCGTCGCCACGCCGCAAGCCTCGACCGGCGAAGTCGTGGCCGTTACGGCCCCGGCCGCTTTAAAAGCAACTCCAACAGCCGAAGATGCCGCCCCGAAAAGCGGAGCGCTGACGTATCAGGCGCCTCTTAACGCTCAATCAAGCGTGGAGGTCTCAATCGAGAAACTGACGTTAAAATCCGAAGAGCTTCCGGAATCCATAAGCATGGCTTCCATCGCAAAAATGAAAACCAATCCCCATATCGCCACCTCGCAAAACGATTTTGCGAAAATCGCCAAGGAAGCGTTTAAAAACAGGATCCAGTATAATAACTGGCGCGTGGTGCACACCACGTTCTACGCCAATCGCGAAGGCCAGGACGATACCCTTTATATACTCATTTCCATCGAATATAAAAAAGATATGAACCCTGAAATTTTCAAAAAAGATATGAGCGCGATAAAGCAATATCTCAAAAAAGAAACATCCGACGAGTATATCCTGCTCGAAAAATTTCCTTTTGTATTAATATTAGCCGCTAACCAGATAGGCGACTATGAATTCGCCACCGTTAAGGAACTTGGCGAAAGGCTGAAATTCAAACTTTACGGCACGACTGATATCGCGCCGGTTCCGGTTGTTTACGATACCCCGGGCACTGCGGAAGTTTCAACCCCAGCGCCGGCAAATAAACCCGCGCCTGAGGCCGGCAAAGCTTCCGCTCAACCCGAAAAAAAAGAACCCGCCAAAACTGAAACGGTTAAGACGGAAGTCATCAGAGAAGACGTTAAAGCGCCAGCTTCATCGTCAACCGCAATAGCAAGGGAAACGGTCATAAAAGAGGACGCTAAAACACCGGCTTCCACTTCAGAGATAAAAACGGCGAATACTCAAGCCCAAACCGCGGAAGCAGTTCTGACGACGAATAAAACCGAAAAACCGGCTGAAAAAGACGCCGGGATAAAAACCACCGTCGAAAAAAAGGCGGTCATTGAATCTCAGCCGGCCGAAAAGCAGAAAAGCAGCGCGGACAGGATCAAGGAACTCAAGCAGCAGCTGGAAAAGAAAAACAAAACCGCCAAACCCGAACCGACCGGCGAAATTGAAGAAGATATAACGCCCGACAGCAATTAGTTATGATAAAATTCGGAATAGACTCGCTTTTATCCGACGCGGCGCCGTATAGAAACGGCATGAACGTCGGCCTTATATCAAACTCCAGCGCCGTCACCGGCAGCGGCACGGTAAATCTTTCCGCCATGCTCGAAGCCGGAATCAACGTAAAATGCGTGTTTTCGCCCGAACACGGATACTTCGCCAACGTGCGGGACGGGGAATATATAAAGGACGGAAAGCACCCCGAACTTGAGCTTCCTATTTTCAGCCTTTTTACCGAAGGCCATGACCGCAATGCTATAGCGGATAACGCTGGCGCTTCCGGCCTCGATCTTCTGATATTCGACATTCAGGACGTCGGCGTCCGTTTTTACACTTATATTCACGCTCTCGGCATCGCCCTTGCAGCCTCGGCCAGATGTCAGCTGCCGCTCGTCGTACTCGACAGGCCCAACCCGGTTTCCTGCGCCATTATCGAAGGATGCGTTCCGGAGCCGGAATACGTTTCCGAACTATGCCCTTACCTTATTCCTGAAAGATACGCCATGACTATAGGCGAGCTCGCCAGATACCTTTCCGCTCACGTGTATGGGAAGGCCCGCCTGAGCGTCATACCTGTCCTGAATTACCGTCCGGAAATGTATTACCAACAGACCGCTCTTTTATGGCGCAACCCTTCTCCAGCCATGGTTTCTCCTGAAACCGCCTTGTTTTATCCGGGGACCTGTTTTTTCGAAGGCACCAACCTTTCCGAAGGACGCGGAACCGCCGCGCCGTTTCAAACCATAGGCTCGCCTTTCGCCGACGGAAAGATTGTCGCCGAAAAAATGCGGGAAATATTATCCATTAAGGAATTTTCCGGCATCTCGGTCGCGCCCCGTGAATTCATCCCAAAGTCGTCTAAATTTGAAAACACAAAATGTTCGGGAGTTTTTCTTTCCGCGCCCGCATCCAATTTCAGATCGATGCTTTTCGGAATTCTGCTTTTAAAAATTTTTCACGACAACTTCAAAAGTGATTTCAAGTTTATAGTGAGTCCGAAGAGCGGCGTTCATTTTTTCGACCGCCTTGCCGGCGGGGCCGCTTTGAGAAACGTTATAGAAAATGGAAGCGTCGCCGACATTTTAGCGCTTTTTGATTCCTGGAAGATTGAAAATGAAAAATTCGCTCAGGCCTGCTCGAAAACAAATATTTATAAACGATTTTCTTGATGCCGGCCGCTTATATTCCATTGACAAATTAACTATGATTAGGTATAATTTCGCGGAACATTATCAATATAAAACATCCAAAAATAACAGGGAGGTCTTTATGAAGTTCAGAGTTTTAGTTTTCGCTCTGGCCCTCTGCGTCTTGTTTTCAGGCGCGGCCGAGGCGAAATCAAGCCTGGTTTCCGGCAGTCTGCCGAATGGCGTAAAAGTTTACGTTCTGGAAGATCACAACAATCCGCTGGTCGCGCTCCAGATATGGGTAAAGACGGGCGGGGTTAACGAATCCTACAAAACCCGCGGCATGTCGCATTTTCTCGAACACCTTCTTTTCAAAGGCACTAAAAAACGTAAGGTGGGAGAAATCGACAGGGAATTAGACGCGATAGGCGCTTATAATAACGCCGCAACTTACTACGATTACACGTACTTTCAGGCCACCGGCGCGTCATGCTACTTCGATAAAATGCTCGACATAGAAGTCGACGGCGTACTCAACTCGGCGCTTGACACCGAGGAAGTCGAAAAGGAACGCAAGGTCGTCATCGAAGAAATAAAAATGGGGCAGGACCAGCCTTTCAGGGTATTATATAAAGCGATCCACAAAAATCTTTTCGACAACCTTCCATACGCATACCCCGTCATAGGTTTTCAGAATATTATCGAAACCGTTCCACGCGAAGTCATATACGATTACTACAAAGAAAAATACAACCCCAAAAACATGATCGTAGTGGTAGTAGGCGATATCAAGCCGGAAGCGGCTTTAACCAAAGTATCGGACGCTTTCAAAAACATCACTTCCGATTTCGGCCCCAATGAAAAAATAGACGGCTCGTTTGAAGAGAAAATCGAAAAACCTCGTTTTCAGGAAATTAAGATGGACGTCGAAAAAACCTATCTTTCGATAACCTACCGCGGCGTACCCAGAGAATCCGACGATGTAGCCGCTTTAGACGTACTCTCGACCATACTCGGCGGCGGCGAATCATCACGCCTGAACCAGCTTTTAAAGGAAAAGAACAAAGTCGTGGAATCGGTCATGAACACCAGCTGGAATTTCCGTTCCTCCGGCGCTTTCGTCACAATGATGGTACTCGACTCGCACAACGCCGAAAAAGCCAAGGAACTCTTTTTCAAGGATATCGAAGCGATAAAGGGCGGATCCATAAAGCCTGAAGAGCTCGACAAAGCCAAGAACCAAATCGAAACTTCATACATCCTCGCGCATCAAAATTATGAAGGGATGGCCGAATACATAGGCGAAACGATAACGCTCTCATCGGACGCGAAACTCAACTCGTACCTCGACGATATCAAAAAAGTCACTAAGGAAGACCTTAAGAAGGCCGCGGAAAAGTATCTGTATCCCGAAGGCTATTCGATGGTCGTAATAAATCCCGTTAAAAAGATTGAAAAGAAGGGAAGTGTAAAAGGTGAAAAATAAAACCTTATTCATATTCATACTCTCGGCTATTTTATTTTCATTCGCGCCGGCTTTCGCTGAAGACGCCGCCCGCGACAAGCCCGCCAGCAAGGTCAGCACGTATCACGCGAAAAAATCAGCTCCCGTTGCAGCTAACGTCGAGCGCCCGGCGCCTGCCGTTGCGGCCCCGGCCTCTCAGCAAACAGCTTCGCCGGACGAAATCACTAAACTTGTAGCGGATATCAAGCAAAACAACGTCATCGAAGAAGAAGTCCTTCCGAACGGAATAAAGATCGTCTTCAAAAAGAACACATCCTCCGATATAATAGTCATCCGCCTGGTAACGAAAGCCGGATCGGCGTTTGAAACCGAAGCTAAAAACGGAGTTTCAAGCCTTTTATTCGAACTCGTAAAAAAAGGCAATTCCAAAATGAGCGCCGAACAGATCGCGAACGGAATCGAACAGACAGGCGCATCACTCGGCAGCGAAATATCCAAAAACGAAGGCACCTTCACGCTTCTTTCGACGCTTAAATCATTCGAAAAAAACTTCGATATTTTCTCGGAATGCGTTATGAGCCCGACGTTCCCGAAAGAGGAAGTCGAAAAGGAAAAACAGTTTTTAATGGCCGGACTTAAAATGGAAAATGACAAAATGGACGCATCCTGCGCCAAACTTTTCTACAAGACCATGTTCGCCGGCCATCCTTACGCTCTGCACCACCTGGGATCTCTTGAAAGCGTTCCGAATATAACGCGCGACGACATAGCCTCCTGGTATAAAACGATATTCGTACCCGAGAACATGACATTCGTCGTAGTCGGAAATACCGACATGAAATTCGTCAAGGAAACTCTTTCGAAACGCTTCGGCGATCTCAAAAAGAGCGACAAGCTCTCGCCCATATTCGAAGAAACGGCTAAAAAAATCACGGCCGGATATACCGCGATAACATCTCCCAGGGAAGCTCGCGAAATCAAGGATAAGGCGCAGTGCTTCATCTACATGGGCTTTCTCACAGAAGGCGTGGAAAGCAAGGATTACGGCGCCCTTAAAATGCTGGCCACGGTGCTTGGCTCCGGCATGAGTTCACGTCTTTTCTCGATACTGCGCGACAAGGAATCCCTCGCTTATCAGGTAACCGCATACTATCAGACGATACGCGGAAACTCGGCTTTGATAATGCTCATGGGCACGCAGAAGGAAAAATACGACCAGGCCGTTAAAGGCTTTAAACGCGAAATAGACCGCTTCAGAACGGAACTTATAACCGAAGAGGAATATTCGCGCGCCAAAAATAAACTCGTCGGCTCCTACGCGCTTCTTAGAAATACCATGATGGATCAGGCGAAATTTCTCGCCACATGGGAAGCGCTCGGCCTCGGAGCGAAGTT
>CAZJFS010000078.1:0-19420 GCA_964545075.1 uncultured bacterium | reverse complement strand
GCCGCATGATGACATGGGGAATTCAGATGGAGCCTGGTTCGCCGATGTTTGAAAATCCTTCCGCTTATAATATTACTACCGACAGAAGAAGTTTCATGGATTTTTATAACATTCACTCCGGAAAATGTTCCGACACTTATTCAGCCCTCGGTTATTCAATATCCAATTATTTTCTCGACGAAAAGACGTACACGCCCGAGCAATTTTCCGAAAAATTGATGGCCGTCAAATGTTCGGATTTCTGCTTTCTGCATAACGACTGTTCTTCTTATAACACTCCCTTCTGGGGCCGTATGACCTGTAACCTGAGGGCTTTAATGCTCAAAATAAAGGGATTCGGCGCCGGAAGATATGCGTCGAAGAAAAGGGATGAGTATAGATAAACCGTTTTTTTAAAAGATTGGATAAATATTTCGCTTTTGTTGTCGATTTTATAAAAAAGAAAAAAACGTCAAAAAAACTTGACATGCTTTTTAAAAAGTTGTATCATTGAATTGGTGAAAAAAATAACCAACGAAGGGTGAAATATGGATTATGGATTTAAGCCTTAGAAGTATTGAGAGACTTCCTAAGTACCTTCAATTGGCTTGTGAACTAAAAGAATCCGGCCACAAATTCATCAGCTCATCTTTGCTCTCTGAAAACTTTTTTATCGATCAGAACAACATCAAAAAAGACCTTTCACTTCTTAAACTCAATGGTAAACCTAATAAAGGATATGAAATAAACGAATTCATTTCTTCGCTGAAGACTGTTCTTGGCACGCGTAAAAAGAATCGCGCCGTTATAATAGGGGCGGGAAATCTTGGTAAAGCGGTCGGGACGTATTCGGCTTTTATTGATTATGGTCTTGAAATAGTAGCTCTTTTTGATAATGACGTTAACAAGATAAATAAAAGCGTCGGAAATCTTATGATCTATCAGATGTCCGACCTTGAGGAAATAATAGCTAGATTTGGGGTGAAGTTAGCAATTCTGACGGTTCCGGCCAAGTTTGCGAACGAAGTAGCGAACAGATTGTACGAAGTAGGTATCAGGTATTTCTGGAATTTCGCTCCCGTTCCGATAAAACTCGCGGATGACGCGATAGTTAAAAGCGAGAACATGGCCGCCAAGTACATGGTACTCTCGTATTTAATAAATTCAAATAACACTAAAGACGGAGGTTTTGAAATGGATATCGAAAAACGTATCGAGGAAACGTTGAACAAATACACTAAATTGCGCGAAAATTTAATACCTATACTTCAGGATGTTCAGGACGTTCGCGGCTATATTTCGAAGGACGATATTATAAAAATAGCCGAGTATCTTGAAGTTCCCGATTCAAAGGTTTTTGGAGTGGCGACTTTTTACAATCAGTTTAAGCTCACCGCTCCCGGCCATTATCAGATATCTGTATGCCGCGGTACCGCGTGCCACGTAAAAGGTTCGCTGAACATTCTTAATGCGGTAAAAGAGCATTTGAAAATCGATATCGGCCAGACCACGAGGGATAAGATTTTTTCCCTTCAGCAGGTAGCATGCCTCGGCGCATGCTCGATAGCGCCGGTTATGATGGTAAACGATAAATTTTACGGCCATCTTGACGTCAGCAAGAGCCTGGCCATCATAGATAAACTCAGGGCAGAATACGCCGAAAAGAAACCCGCTGTGAATGCGGTAGAAACGGCTGCAGTCAAAGCATAATTAAAAAATTATTATTTATTCCACGGGAGGAGACTATGAGTATAACGAAGGTTTATATAGGAATGGGCACTTGCGGTCTTGCTCAGGGCGCCGTAGAGATCCAGAAGGCGATAGAAGACTTTTTAGGCCAGAAAAAAATGCCTTACGAGATAATTCCGGTTGGATGCATCGGATATTGTTCGCGCGAGGTAATGGTTGACATAGAACTTGAGAATATGCCAAGAATTTCTTTTTGTGAGATAACTCCTGAAAACGTAAAAGAATTAATGGTTGAAGTTATAGACAATAAGAATATAAACAATAAATGGCTGCTTGGAACATACAAAAAAACAGCGAACTATCCTTACATATTTGAAACGCCTTATTTTATAAAGCAAAAAAGGGTCGCTCTTGAAAATTGCGGAATAATCAATCCTTATTCGATTGAAGAATATATCGCGGCCAAGGGATACCAGGCGCTTCAGAGAGTTCTCGCCATGAAACCCGAAGAAGTTATCGAACAGATAAAAAAATCAGGGCTTCGCGGGCGCGGCGGCGGCGGATTTCCCACGGCTATAAAATGGGAACTCGCGGCTAAACAGAAATCAAATAAAAAATATATGGTTATGAACGCCGATGAAGGCGATCCGGGCGCGTTCATGGACAGAGCCGTTCTTGAAAGCGATCCTTTCAGAGTTATCGAAGGAATGGCTATTGCCGCATATTCTATCGGCGCATCTTTCGGGTACATATATGCGCGCGCCGAATATCCTCTTGCTATAGCGAGGCTCGAAAATGCTATTGAAATAGCTAAAAAGAAAGGCTATCTCGGAAAAAATATACTCGGTTCAAAATTCTCTTTCGAACTTAAAATAAAAAAAGGCGCCGGAGCTTTCGTATGCGGCGAAGAAACCGCTCTGCTCGGTTCGATCGAGGGAAAACGCGGAATGCCTTCGCCGAGACCTCCGTATCCGGCTGAAAAAGGCCTCTTTGGAAAACCTACGGTCATAAATAACGTTGAAACGATCGCTAACGTTCCCTGGATAATTCGCGAAGGCGCTGAAAAATTTTACGCTTTCGGTGAAAAAAATTCAAGGGGAACAAAAGTTTTCGCGGTAACGGGAAACGTGAAGTTCTCGGGCCTTATCGAAGTTCCGATGGGCGTGACGTTGCGCACGCTTATCAATGATATCGCCGGCGGCGTTCCTGACGGAAGATCGTTTAAAGCGGTTCAGATAGGCGGGCCTTCAGGCGCGTGCATGCCCGCGAAACTTTTAGATACGAAAATAACATATGAAGATCTTAAAGAAAACGGAGCTATAATGGGATCGGGTGGTCTCGTCGTTATGGATAATACGGCTTGCATGGTTGACGTAGCCCGTTTCTTCATGAATTTCATCCAGAATGAATCGTGCGGAAAATGTATCCCTTGCAGGGAAGGTACAAAAAGGCTTTATGAAATACTGGATAGAATAGTCCTGAATACTTCCAACAGAAAAAATTCGCCGGACGAGCTTTTAAGATTTAAAAGCGTTCTCGAACTCGAAGAACTCTGTACGATAATAAAGGACAGCTCGCTTTGCGGTCTCGGGCAAACGGCGTGCAACCCGGTTCTCTCATCGTTAAAACACTTCAGGGACGAATACGAAGCTCATATATTTGAAAAGAAATGCCCGACTCATGTGTGCTCGTCAATGGTCAAATGCTCGGTTGTGCAGGAAAAATGCAAAGGATGCAGCCTTTGCTCTAAAAAATGTCCGCAGGGCGCGATATACGGTAAGCCCGGCAGTCCATACATCGTTGCGCACGATAAATGCACGGGATGCCTGGTATGTATGTCCTCTTGCAAGTTCGGCGCAATAATAAAGGAGTAGTGATCTGCCGTGAAGTTAAAAATGAAAATAAACGATAAAGAAGTTGAATTTAAAAAAGGTGAAACCATATATCAGATAGCCAAAAAAGCGGGATTTTTCATTCCGACGCTCTGCTATATGGAAGGATATAAACCCTCGGGCTCATGCAGAATATGCGTCGTCGAAGACGCGAAAAGCGGAAGGCTTATAGCTTCGTGCTCATATCCGGCTGATAACGGAATGGAAGTTAAAACTGATTCTCCGAAAGTTCGCAGTTCCAGAAAGAAAACAATAGAACTTCTGCTTTCGAACCATCCTCAGGAATGCCTCATCTGTGAAAAAAGCGGACACTGTCTTCTTCAGGAACTTTCGAAACAGCACGGTATCAGCGAAGTAACCTTCAAGGGCGGCGCCAAGAAGAAGAATACGATCGACAAGGCTTCGCCTTCGGTAGAGCGCGATATGGCAAAATGCATACTCTGCGGAAGATGCGTCACGGTCTGCGCTGAAAAGCAGAAAGTTTCGGCCATAGATTTCGCATACAGAGGGTTCGCGACTCAGATCGCTCCCGGAAATCATAAATCATTGAATGAAGGCAAATGCGTATCCTGCGGGCAGTGCATAATGGCTTGCCCGGTCGGCGCTTTAAAAGAAATATCACACAAAAAACTTGTCATAGACGCGATAGTCGGTAAAAAGAAAAAAGTGGCATTTCAGTTCGCTCCCGCATGCCAGATGACTTTTCCGGAATATTTCAAAAAGACCATATCCGTTGATGACGCAACTAAAAAGATCGTAGGGGCCCTTCGCCATATCGGCGTCGCGTTTGTTTTAGACACATGCACCGCCGCGGATATAACCATAGTCGAAGAAGCGAAGGAACTTATTGGAAGAATCACGAAAAAAGACAAGCCTCTTCCGATGTTTACCTCATGCTGCCCAGCGTGGATCAACTTTATAGAAACGTTCTATCCTAAACTTACCGACCATCTTTCCAGCTGCAAATCGCCCCATATTATGGAAGGCGCGCTTTTAAAGCATCTTTCAAAGAAACTTTTGAATGTTGACGCGAAGGACCTTTTCGTTGTATCGGTAATGCCGTGCGTCGCTAAAAAGTCCGAGACCGGAAGGCCTCAGCTTAATAATGACAGTCTCGAGAACGTCGACGCCGTTTTAACCACGCGCGAACTCTTCTCGCTCTTGGATGAATTTGGCATACAGTTTGAAAAAATCGAAGATTCCGATTATGACAGGCCTTTCTCGACAGCCTCCGGCGCTGGAAAGATATTCGGATCCAGCGGCGGCGTTATGGAAGCCGCTCTTCGTTCCGCATATTACTACATAACCAATACCGAACTTGAAAACATAGATTTCAAAAGCGTCCGCGGTATGTCCGAAGTCAAGCGCGCGTCAGTTGAAATAAGCGGAATTAAAGTGAATGTAGCGGTCGTTAACGGACTTGGAAATGTCGTCGATATTCTTGAAGATGTAATAGCCGGAAAATCCGATCTTCATTTCGTTGAAGTCATGAGCTGCCCTGCGGGCTGCATCGGCGGCGCGGGCCAGCCTTACGGCACCGACGTGGAAGCTATAAAATCAAGAATGAAGACGACGTATAAGAATGACGAAAAAGCCGCCATCCGCTGCTCTCATCAGAATGAAGAAGTGAAAGAGCTTTACGCGAAACACATCAGCGAACACGAAGCGCATGAATTACTCCATACCAAGTACAAGGGGGACAAATAATGAAAAAAGTATTAATTGTCGATGACGATATAGACGTAAGGGAAATAATAAACGAGGCGCTTTCGTCTAACGGTTATGAAGTAGAACAGGCTGAAAGCGGCGAGGAAGGCTGGGAAAAGTTTGAATCGTTCAAACCGGACCTCGTTATACTCGATCTTATAATGGAATCATATGACGCCGGTTTTATTTTAGCTTATAAGCTGAAAAAGGCGAATTCGGCTCTTCCAATAATAATGGTGACATCCGTTAACCGCGATTCCGACGTTCAGTTCGATCTTAACGAAGCCAAGGAAAGGCAGTGGATAAAGGCTGATATGTTCATGGATAAGCCTATAAATCCTAGTATTTTGCTTGAAAAAATAAATAACCTGCTAATGCCGCAATCAGGGAAAAGCCATCATTAGAAGTCATATTAACGGGGCGCGGCCACCGCGCCCCGTTAAGTGAGCGGATAATAATAAATGGAGAACAGAGAATAGATATAACGGGTGCCTACTTGTCCCCGCGTCAACTATTCTCTATTCTCTTTAAACAGTTTGACATAACGATAAAAAGGTGCGCTGCCATGTCAATAGTATCGACCATAGGGAAAAAATGTAAAAAATGCTATGCATGCATTAAAAGCTGTCCCGCCAAGGCTATCAAGGTCAGCGATGGAAAGGCCAGTGTTATCGAGGAACGATGCATATCGTGCGGCCACTGTATTACCGTCTGCTCGCAGAATGCCAAAATAGTGAAATCCGATTTTGAACCTCTCCAAAATGATATTTTAAATAACGAGATAACGGCGATCGTCGCTCCGTCGTTCATCATAAGTTTTCCGGAATTTGGCTTGAAAGTCGTCACGGCTCTTAAAAAGCTTGGCTTCAAGCATGTTTTTGAAGTCGGATTCGGCGCCGACCTGGTGTCTATGGAATATCAGAAATATCTTGCCGAGAATAACGGAAAGACGATCATAGCGACGCCATGCCCCGCCATCGTCAAATATATCCAGAAATATGAGCCGGAACTTATCGAAATGCTCGCCCCGATAGTGAGCCCGATGATAGCTATAGCCCGCGTTGTGAAGCGAATCCACCCTTCGAACAGGATAGCCTTTATCGGACCATGCGTCGCAAAGATAGAAGAAAGAGTCTCTTTCGGATACGACGACGTCGACTACGCTATAACGTTCGAAGACCTCAAACTCTGGATAGTCGAAAATAAGGTTGATTTCGCGGAACTCTGCGAAGAAGAATTCGAGCCGCCCCGCGCCAATCTCGGCGCCATTTATCCCGTAACAGGCGGGCTTTTAAAATGTTCGACCCTGAAGGACGATGTTATAGAGTTCGATACCATAGTCACCGAAGGCCGCCGCCGCGTCCATTCCGTTATAGATTCACTCAAAAAGGGCTCCATTAAAGGGAAATTTATAGATATCCTTTTCTGTCTCGGATGTATCGAGGGGCCAAAGATATGTTCCGAGCTTAATTATTTTGAAAAAAAATCAAGGATCTCCGAATATGTAAGATCGCGCCTTAATGCTTCAAATAAGGAAGAATGGGCCGGATATATTGAAAAGTTTAAAAGCATCAATTTAAGGACCGATTTCAGATCGGAAAATGTAAGAGAGATGCGCGAGGCGAGCCCGGCCGAGATCAAAAAAGTGCTTATGGAAATGGGCAAAAACCAGCCGCAGGATGAATTAAATTGCGGCGCATGCGGATATGGCACGTGCCGCGCGAACGCGCGCGCGATAATAGCCGGATTTGCCGAAAAAGAAATGTGCCTTCCTTATCTTATTGAAAAACTCGAAGAAAATTTAAATCTTCTGAAAAATTCTAACGATATGCTTAAAACAACTCAGAATGAACTTATTCAAAAAGAAAAACTCGCGTCTTTAGGCCAGATGGCCGCCGGCGTCGCTCACGAAATAAATAATCCTCTCGGAACGGTTCTTCTATATGCGCACATGCTTATCGACCAGGTTAAAAACGACGATCTTAAAGACGACGTGAAGACTATCATAAGCGAGATAAACAGAACCAAGGAAATAATAACCGGAATGTTGAGCTTTGCGCGTGAAAATAAGCTCACTATATCGAGTTTCAATTTTTTATGCTTTATAGAAGAAATTGTCGAAAAATATCAGAAGAATTTCAATTCGCTGGATGCGAATGTAAGCATAGAACTGAACTGCGCCGGAGATTTTGTGCTGGAAGCCGATCAGAGCGCCATAGGCCAGGTTTTCTCGAATCTGCTTTCGAACGCTAAAGACGCCATAGTCGAAGCCAGAAGGCCCATGGGAAAAATTCTGATAAACGTTTTAAAAAACGACGAAGACGTTACGATCTCATTTACGGATAACGGTACGGGTATTGAAAAGGAAAAGATATCAAAACTTTTTACGCCCTTCTTTACGACCAAGGGCTATGGAAAAGGAACGGGGCTGGGCCTTCCCGTGACTTACGGAATAATCAAAATGCATCGCGGAAAGATAGCGGTTGAAAGCGTTTGCGGTGAAAGCACCACATTTCGCATAACGCTTCCGCTGAAAAATTCTATGAGCGTTTCCGGACTTTTAGGTTAAGCCGGTCAAAAAAACCGGCTTTTGAGGAGTTGACATGGAAAAACAGATGGCGAAGATACTGGTCATAGACGATGAGGAACAGTTCAGAATAGCTCTTACGAAAGTAATTCAAAGACAGGGCTATGAAGCGATACAATTTCCTTCGGCGTATGCCGCCCTTGACTATCTCGAGTCGCACAATGACGTCGACATAGCCATCGTGGACATGAAAATGGATGGCATGGACGGAATGGAATTTATCACCATACTCAATGAATTTCACTCCGAAGTAGTTCCGATAATGGTGACCGCGTATTCATCTATAGATACTGCCGTAAGTTCAATTAAACATGGTGCTTTTGATTTTATTTCAAAACCCTTCAGTCCCGACCAGATATTGTATGCCGTCCAGAAAGCGCTTACAAGACGCGGTCTCATCGTTCAGAATAAAAAATTGAAAGCGGAGGCCGACAGGTCGCTTAAAGTTCTAGGCCAGGAAACGTCGAAGTTGCATACCGTCGTTCAATGCATGGCCAATCCTTTGATCGTTTTTAACAGCAGCCTTGAAATAGTTCTATTTAATCCGAATTTTGAAAACATAGCCGGCGTTTCGATAAGGCTTTTCTCGAACATCGCGGATTATAATTGCGAAATGATGTCTCATTTGAAAGCGCTTATTTCGGAGATACGCGAGAAAAAATCTCTGACAATGATACAAAAAGAGATAAAGGTCGGCGAAAAATTCTATCAGATGACCTGCGCGGCGGTCGTTACCAGCCGCGCGGCGGAAGGATTTTGCGTCGTCCTGGACGATATAACCACGTTTAAAGAAGTCGAGAATATGAAAAATCAATTTATCTCGATGGTCGCGCATGAGATAAAAGCGCCGATATCGGCCACGCTCGGATACATTTACCTTATACTCGACGGTTATATAACGGACAATGGAAAGATACTCGAAAAGCTTGGCAGATGCAAAGAACGTTCGGAAGCTCTCCTGGAAATGGTCAACGATCTGCTTCAAATATCCAGGTGCCAGAGCAACAGGCTTAATCTGGAGATAAAGCCCATAAATTTAAAAGATAAAATTGAAAGTTCACTGGAATTTTATTCTTCTGAAATTTCCAAGAAACATCAGATATTGAACAAAAATTACCAGGAAGGCGCCGTCGATATACTTGCCGACGATAAAGCGCTCGATATTATTTTGAACAATCTTGTTTCAAACGCTATAAAGTATACTCCCGACGGCGGAAGTATAGAAGCTTCAATATATAATGAGGGAAATTATGGAGTTATTCGAATAAAGGATACCGGAATAGGAATGAGGCCGGAGGACCTGCCCAAGCTTTTTACGGAATTTTTCAGATGCAAATCAAAAGAAACTTCAAAGATTCCTGGAACCGGTCTCGGCCTTTCGGTGGTAAAAAAATTCGTTACGGCGCAAAAGGGCACCGTGAGCGTTGAAAGTGAATATCAAAAAGGCAGCGTATTTACGGTAAAATTACCGCTTAGCGTAGTTTAAATCTTTAAAATGGCCGCCCTTTCAAGTCAGACTGAAGGAATATTAACCGAAACAAGCGAAAATCAAAGAATGAAAAAACGGTCCCGCCGGTTATTGCGCGGTTGGGTCGTTTTTTTATAATTTAGCTTGAAAAAAAAGGAAAAATATATTAAAATGAGCTACACATTATGCAATTAACAAAAAAGTATGAAAAAGGGTTATCTATAATAACCGTTAACGGCACCGTTGACGCGCTTTCGTCATACGTGCTTGAAAATGACCTCCTGGATCTTATGTCGTCAGGAAAGCTTTTTATCGTGCTCGACCTTTCCGATATGGACTACATTACTAGCGCGGGTCTTAGAAGCCTTCTCGTGGCGGCTAAAATGGTCAATATGAAAAAGGGGTTCATGGCGCTTTGCAGCCTGAACGAAGACGTTAAAAAGATATTCGGCATGGTTAACTTAGAAAATATATTAAATATATATTCAGACCTTTTTTCGGCTTTATCAGCCGCTTCTAACGTTATTGGGCCGTTGCCTTCCGAAGAAAAACCCGGCCCGGCCGGGCGATAATATCGTTAAATGAAAAAATCCATTTAAAATATTGCTTGTAAAAACAATCTTTATTTCATTATCATTATTTAAAGCGTACTTGGAAGTTTTCGAGAAATATAAAATATTTCTTGCAATTTTATATACCAAGTGGTATAATGAAAATATATTCTGACGGAGAAAATGCGAATGTCTAAAAAAGAAGAAATACTCGATCTGGCGCTGACTCTTTTTGCCGAAGAAGGGTATGATAACACGGGCGTTCAAAAGATAGTAGACGCCGCCGATGTTAAAAAACCGACTCTTTACCACTATTTTGGAAGTAAAGAGGGATTGCTGGACGAGATGCTCGAACAATATTACACTCCTTTTTTAGAAGAGCTTCTGAAAATAAGTGAATATCGTGGCGATATAGTTCTGACGCTTGAAAAGATCATTTTTCATTATTTGAAATTCGCGAAGGAAAATTTATCGTTTTATAAAATGGTGTTGAATCTATCATTCGCGCCCGAAAAAAGCCTCACTTATAACTCGATAATCAAATACGCCGTGGCTCAGCATAAAATAATCGGAAACATGTTCATCGAAGCTGCTAATCATCATGGCAATATGAAAGGTAAAAGCAGTATGCTCACTTACACATTCATAGGAATAATCAACTCCAATATATCATATTACTTATATACTAAAAACGACCGGGATATAGATCGCGACAGCGCCCGAAAATTATGTCAGCAGTTCATGTACGGGATTTTCAGTTAATATTATTCCGCATCCGATACTTATAATCAAGATTGAAAGTCATCGGCTCGAAAAGTTCGAGGCCTGTAAACAAAAGGTTAACGCAAAAGATACATTCGTATCTTTTTATTTTAATATTTTATTTGTTATACCTAACGGTATGTACAAAAGGAGGAAGAAAATGAAATCAGTCAACGAAAAAGTCTTCTATCACATTTATCCGCTTGGTTTTTGCGGGGCTCCGGAAAAAAACGACAGCGCATCGGAACCGGTGGATCGGTTAAATAAAATAACCGGCTGGATATCCCATATGAAGTCGTTGGGAATCAACGCGCTTTATCTTGGACCGGTTTTTGAATCGGTCAAGCACGGATATGATACGGTAAATTATTATGAGGTTGATAGAAGGCTCGGAAAAAATGAAACGCTGAAAAAGCTAGTAAAAGCGCTTCATGAAAGCGGCATAGATGTCGTTATTGACGGCGTGTTCAACCATGTCGGAAGGGACTTTTTCGCATTTCGCGATCTTATGTATTTCGGATATAATTCAAGGTACAGGGACTGGTTTGACGGCATCGATTTCAGCCGCAGGAGCCCTTATAACGACCAATTTACATATAATACATGGGCCGGGTATTACGATCTGGTAAAATTGAATTTGAAAAATCATGAAGTTAAGGAACATCTGCTCAATGCCGCTAAATTCTGGATCGAAGAATTCGATATAGATGGCATCAGGCTCGACGCCGCGGATTCGCTTGATTTTGAATTTATGAAAACCCTGTCTGAAGTTACTAAAAACTTAAAACCGGGATTCTGGCTTATGGGGGAAGTCGTTCACGGAAATTACAGCCGCTGGATCAATGAAGCAAAAATTGATTCCACGACGAATTATGAGTGTTACAAGGGTTTATATTCATCGCATAATGATAAGAATTATTTTGAGATAGCCCATTCACTCAAACGGCAGTTCTCAAACGCCGGCATTTATAAAAACATGCCGCTGTATAACTTTGCCGATAATCACGATGTCGAAAGAGTAGCTTCGTCAATTAAAAATAAAAAGCATTTATATCCTCTTTACACGCTGCTTTTTATGATGCCGGGCGTTCCGTCGATCTATTACGGCAGCGAATGGGGGATCGAGGGGCGTAAAGTTAACGGAAACGATAAAGCTTTAAGGCCGGAGCTTGACGTGAATGAGATGAACGGCACCAGGCCGGGCGATCTGATCAAGCATATTTCAATGTTATCGCGTTTAAGAAGATCTTCTGGCGCTATTAACGGCGGCGGCTATGAAGAACTTTTCGTAAGAGCCGAACAATTCGGATTCGTCCGGGAGCGCGATGGTGAAAAAGTGGTCGTAATGCTCAATTCTTCGGACAAGGAAGTTATATTAGAAAACACGAATATTCCTGAGGGTAAATATACTGACCTGTTGAATGCCGGAAGTGAAATTGAAATACGCGGCGTAAGTTCCATCAACATATATCCCAACTGGGGCAGGATACTCCGGAAAACATCATAAATGCTCGAATCTATATTGCCTTAGAAATGTTGTATAATCGTTAACGCTGAATCAATCGATTAATAAATAGGGCAAAACGGATAAACGGGAACGGGCGGTTTAATTATTCCGCCCGGAGGGTTGCTTTTTCATGACGGCCATATAAGCTAAAAATCCGGCGAACATTCCGATAATCCAGGAGTTCGCGATAATGGCGCCGTCGAACGTTTTAAACGCAAGATCCGTAACGAAAGGCGTTATGGAGACCAGATATGCCGCGACGGCACGGTAGTTGACGCCGCCGCTGTAATAATAAATATCTTTTTTATCGCAGTAAATGGCGTAAAGATCGATATTGCGATTTTTTACGATATAGTAGTCGGCGATATAAATTCCGGCCAGAGGACCCAGAAAAGAGCCGTAAGTGCCGAGCCAGCCGAAGATATACCCTGAGGCGTCCGCGTATAATTTCCACGGCATTATAATAAACCCGGCGATTCCGGTGATAATAACGCCCGCCTTGTAAGAGATTTTTTGCGGGTTCAGATTGGAGAAGATGTTGGCCGGCGCGACAACGTTAGCCGGAATATTGGTCGTTATAACCGCTATAAAAACTATCATTCCGCCTGTCAGGCTTAATAGCGGCGAATTGAACGATTCAATGAGCTCGACCGGGTTCCATATTCCGCGTCCGAAAACGACTACCGAACCGAGAGTTCCCATAACGCCGACCAGCGAATAAAAAGCCATCGTCGGCGGAAGGCCGATGCTCTGGCCTATCAACTGGTCTTTCTGGCTTTTCGCGAGGCGAGTGAAATCGCCTATGTTAAGAGCCAGCGTGGCCCAATAGGCTATCATGGCGTTAAGCGACGGAAGAAACAGCGATGCGAAAGAAGCATTTTTAACTCCGCCGGCCGTTATTTTCGGGGTGGCTGAAAAAAGTCCGGCGATCGAACCTGCCTCGTACAAGGCCCAGAATATAACCACGAACCCTGCGGCGGTTAGGATGGGAGTTGCGATCATATTCATCCGCCTTATCATTTCATTTCCCTTATATGCGAGATATACGTTGACGGCCCAGAAAAAAAGAAAAGAAATGAATTTTGCGTGCGGCACGGCTGATATTATCGGAAAAGATACAAATAAAGCGCTGTATAAGAATTCGCCGCCGATCCAGCAGTTGATGCCGAACCATCCGCAGGCGATGCCGGCCCGAAGCAGCGCCGGAAAATGAGCGCCCTTCGTTCCGAATGAAGCACGGCAGAATACCGGATATGGTATTCCATATCTGGTCGAGGCGGCCCCTATTAAAACCATCGGTATCAAGACTATGATATTTCCGGCGAATATCGTGAAAATAGCCTGCCACCAGTTCATTCCGCTTGTTATCAGCCCCGACGCGAGTGAATAAGTGGGGATGCAGATGCTCATGCTTATCCACAAGGTCGCGAAATCGATATACGTCCAATTGCGGCCGGATATTTTGACTGGCCGCAGATCGTCGCCGTATAGCGCGCTGTTTTTCAGAAGCGGCAGGGCGTCAGGTGAAAGCTCCGTCATCTGGCCTTTTTCAATATTATATTTTCTGTGCATTTTCAGATGTTTTTGGTAAGGGTTATAATATTTTTACCGTCGGCCCTTTTGTATTCAAAATCATCCATGAGATTTTTAACGAAATGAATTCCGAGGCCGCCTATCTTTCGATCCATAAGGGGCTTGTCCATATCCACCGGCGCCGGCGCTTTCAAGGGATCGAATTCAAGCCCGTCGTCTTCGATCCTGATCTTTATAGCCCGTTCTTCGCGCGTTACGGATATTTCAATCTCGCGTTCGGCTCCTTCGGAATAGCCGTAGGATATGGTGTTTACGATAAGCTCTTCCACGCAGACGTTTACATCGATGACGGCTTTTTGTGAAACTCCCCATTTTTCGCCGATTTCTTCAATAAGTTCAGCTACTTTCGCGAGTTCCGGCAGTTTATTTTTTATTATCATTTTTTTTGCCTCTTTATTTTCGCTAGCTTTTTTAACCGTTTTACTTATGAATTTTATTTGAAGTTCCGTAATGTCATCTGATTGTTCGGCGCCTTTCGCGAAAGTTTTAATATCCGCCAGAACTTCGCAAACGATATCTTTTGATTTTTTGCCCGCCAGATTTTTTAAAATTGCCTTAAGCCGGTCTTCGCCGTAGAATTTATTTTCGGAGCTTATCGCTTCCGTAACGCCGTCGGTATATAAAAATATTGAATCGCCCAGGTTAAGCGACATATTTCCGACCGAGAAGGCTCTCGGCATTATTCCGAGCGGAGTGTCTTTGGTTTTTGGCATCTCTTCAACGTCGCCGTTCGATCTTACGATGTAGGGCGGATTATGCCCCGCGTTGCAATATTCGATAGCACCGGTAGCGGTATCGAGTATTCCGACGAAAAAGGTTACGAACATCATGTTTTCGTTATTCGTGGAAAGATCTTCGTTGATACTTTCGACTATTCGCGAGAGTTTTAATGATCTTGAAAATTTAGCGTGCAGAAGCGTTCTTGTTATAGCCATGAAAAGCGAGGCAGGAACGCCTTTTCCGGCGACATCTCCGATGGCGAAGCAGAATCTGGAATCGTCGATTAAAAAGAAATCGTAGAGATCTCCTCCGACTTCCTTCGCCGGTTCCAGCACGGCGTAAATATCGAATTCAGGTCTGTCTGGGTAAGGCGGGAATGTTTTAGGGATGATGCCCATCTGGATGTCGTGGGCTACCTTAAGTTCGCTTTCAATGCGCTCCTTAACCAGAGTGGTAGTTTTAAGGTTTACGATATATTCCTTCAGCGCGCATTGCATCGATGAGAACGCTCTGTTAAGTCTGCCTATTTCATCGAGGCTTTCAAGTTTAGGAAGCTTGACGTCGAAATCGCCTGAACCTATTATCTTGGCTACTTTCGCAAGTTCGCGGAGCGGATTCGTTATTTTATTTGAAATGAAGATTATTATTGCGAAAAGCGCGAAAAAACCAACCGCCGCGATTATAATAAGTTCGGTATTAAGTTTTTTAAGGTCCGAAAAAAGTTCATCCTCGGGATAGACGGCCGTAAGCGACCATCCGCACGATGGAAGCGGAGCGAAAAACAACCAGCAGTTTTGAGTCGAATAAATGCTTTTAACGTGATAAAGCCCGCTTTCGCCCTTTATCATTTTTATGCCTATTTCACGTAACTCCGGATATTTCAGTTCTTCGGCGATGCTGAAAATGCTTTCATTCATTATGAAATCTTTTTGAGGATGGGTCAGCATGGTTCCGTTATGAGAAATTAAAAAACCATATCCCGCGTTGGATATTTTTATGGATGAAACGATTTTTTCGAGCCATTCAAGTGAAATATCGGCTGTGACGACGCCTTTGAAAACTTTCTTTCCGTCTTTATATTCGTAAAAAGGCACCGAATATGTTGACATTACGATATTTCCGCCGCCCTCGTCAAAGTATGGTTCGCTCCAGAACGCCTTTCCCGTTTCGCGGGGGATTTGATACCAGTCCATATAAAAATATTCGTAAGTCTTTTTCCCGATGTTTATTATTTCAACGGTGTTTTCAGTTTTAAAGCAATAAGGGGAAAAATATTTATCGTCGCTTTTGAAAGCGTAAGGCTCATAAGCCACGCAAATGCCGTATACTTCTTTATTCGTTTGAAGCACTGATTTTATAAGAGTTTTAATTTCATCTTCAGTGTACTTAGAATTTTCGAGCCATACGGCCATATTGGAAGGCACTTTTTGCGCCGCGATTATGGTTTTTTCGATCTGGCGGGAGCTTGAAAACGTTACGTTTTCAGTATTTTCTTTGACCTTGTCAAGTATGAGCTGTTTGGTTATTTTATAATTATACAAAAACACCACGGCGAATATTGCCGTACAGCAAGTCATGATAAAAAAGGTGAGTTTAAACGCGAGTCCTTTATTTCGAAACATTTTTCACGCAGCTTTTATAAAAAGATTTATATTCAGGCGAAATTTTTATTGAACCCGACTCGAGCAAAACATTTACCGTTTTCATGTAATCTTTTTCGATGAGTTCGCCGATCGACTGATTTGCGTCCTTCGGGATTACGATATCGCGCATCCTCGCGAGCATCCATCTCTGATTCGCTTTATTGGCCATCATGTGAGCTTCTTTTATATATTTTATAACTATATCAAGCGTTTCTTCTTCGTTTTCAAATGCATGCCGCCAGCCTTCGATCGAGGCCGCGACGAAATTCCGGCATAGTTCGGGGTCGTTATTGAAGGTGTCCTCGAGAACGTATATGCCGTCTTCGGGAAAGTTGAGGTCGTGCTCGTAAAAAAAGAAGGTGCTTAATTCTTCTGGGTTTATTCCGGAATTTATGATCTTATGGTATTCGTTATACCACATGACTGTTATGGCGTCGACGCCGTCGGCGAGGAACATTTCGACGGAATTATTTATCGGGAAAAATTGAGCGTTGATATCGTATTTTTTTAAAAAAGCTTTCGGCATGCCTATGAAATCGTTCTTCCAGTAACCGATCTTTTTTCCGTTCATATCTTTAGGGGAAAGTATGCCGTTTTTCTTTTTTGTGACAAACATAAGGGACGAGCGGCATATTATCTGGGCGATATTGACGATCTTCGATCCAGCGGCTTTTTTTTCGATCGCGGCGGGCAGGGATATCGTAACGAAATCGGCCTTTTTTTCTTCCAGAGCGGCGGTCGTGGGAGCGCCGGGTCCGCCGTTTAATATGGTGACGTCGAGCCCGTATTTTTTATAGATGCCCAGTTCCTTGGCCGTGAAATATCCGGCGAACTGAGCCTGGGGAAGCCATTGCGGCATGAAGACGACTTTTTTAAGCGTCTGCTCGGCTGAGTAAACGTTAGACGAAATTAATATGAGCGAGAATATAAACGCGATTGTAATAATTTTTTTCTTCATTTGTTTTAAAGGTTTTTATCCGGCATGTGGTCGGGGTCTATCTCGACGATCTCATTGAAGCATTCAAGAGCCTCTTCGAGTTTGTTTAGTTTTGAAAGGCAGGCCGCTTTATTATACCAGGCGTCCGAAAAAGACGGGTTTATCGCCAACGCCTGGTCGAATGAAACGACGGCGAGTTCAAATTTCAAAAGTTTTTTTAAAGCCATGGCCCTGGAAAACCAGAGCACCGCGCTTTTATTGTCTATGCCGAGCGCTTTATCGAAGCATTTTAACGCGTCTTCGAACATTTCAATTTCCATAAGGGCGTTGCCTTCGTTATATTTTTCTTCGATCTCTTTTTCGTGGTGGTTGGTTCCGGTTTCGTTTTCTTTGACCTTTTCTATTTTTTCAAGGAGTTTTTCACGGATGGCTTTCACTCTTGAATTATTGATGTTATATTTCAATATTTTATTGAAGCATGTCAACGCTTCGTTATAATTCGCTGATTTTATAAGCTCGATACCCTTCAGGTATAACGCCGTTTCGTCGACATCCGATGAGGCGAAGGCCGGGCGTGGAATAAAAAAAGACTTGAATAAAATCATTAAGATCAGCACCTTTTTATAATAGGTTAGTTAAATCTTTTATCATAATTATCAATATTTTGCAATACTTTATTAAAAGTTTCTTGACAAAAGATACGTTTATAATTTAAAATTGAGGCATTAATATAACTTTAAAATAAACGGAGGTTTCAATTGGAAATAAAGACCCGCAAGGAACAGAAGGCTATGATCGTTTCGCCTAACGGCAGAATGGACGCCATCAGCTCGCCGGAAGTTGAAAAATCGGTAGTGGATATAATATCCAAGGGTGAAAAATACATTATTTTGAACATGGAAAATATAGACTACATAAGCAGCGCCGGGCTTCGCGTGGTTCTCACTATAGCCAAAAGCGCTAAGACCGCGGGCGGAGAAGCATATATCACGGGGCTTCGCGCTTCAGTCGAAGAGATTTTTAAACTTACCGGGTTTCAGAACCTTTTAAAAATATTCGCGAACGACGAAGAAGCTTTATCAAAATTGAATTAACGCTCATTATAACGCAAATTGCCGCAAACTTCGCGAAGCGGCAATTATAAAAGCCATCCACTATAACGGATGGTTTTTATTTGCCGTTAGAAACCGCCGCCCATAAAGCACCTGTTCAATATGTTTTCATTCTTATTTTTTAAAGTAAAATTTGATTGACTTCCGCGCTGATTTTTGTTATTATTAAATCAAGAGTGAACGTTCACTCCGCGCGGAGGTTCATATGAAAAAAATAAACGAAACCAGCTGCAAACGCGAAGCTATTCTCGATTCAGCGCTTGAATTGATCGCTGAAAAAGGTTTTCACGGCGCATCGACCGATCTGATCGCCAAGAAAGCGAATGCAGGCGTCGGATCGATCTACCGTTATTTTGCAAGCAAGGATATCCTTATAACCGAGCTTTATAAAGAATTATTGTCGAATATCAAGCGAGATATGCTGATAGGTTATAAAAATGACGGCCCGATCAAGGAAAAATTCATTCATTTGTGCGGAGCGCTGCTACAATTTTTTATCAGTAGTCCTATAGAATTTAAGTTTCTGGAGCAATACAGCAATTCGCCCTATGGAATCTCCTGCAGGCGCGAACAGGTCTTCGGCGAAGATAGTGACCTTTTGAAAATGTTTCGGGACGGACAGAAGGCGGGCCTGATAAAAAAACTTCCGCCGAGCGTTCTTTTGGCTCTTATCTTCGGTCCCATAATAACTATGGCGCGCGATCATATCCAGGGTATAGCTGAAATGAATGATAAAAAAATACTGAAAAATGCCGTAGAAGCCTGCTGGGACGCGATAGCTTCTCATTGACGGCGAAAAAATTCGATGATTCAATAAACATTTTGTAAGAGCGATAAATAACGTTGGGAGTGAACGTTCACTCCGGGGAAGTGTTTTTATAAAAATATTTTGCGTTGATAAATTATAAATTAAACATAAATTCCAGCGATAATTCATTGTTTTAATCAATGCTGCCGCAAAAAAATTAATGCGGGAAATAACTTTAATATGAAAAATTTAAAGGAGTTCGGATTATGAAAAACAAACGTTTAAATCTTTTTTTCTGTTTTGCGCTTATGATGATTACCGTGTTTTCGTGTATTGCTCAACCGGGTTATACGGCTTACAATAAAGACGATAAAAAAATCCCCATGGATAAAAATATTTACGATGAATTTCATGAAATATGTGAAAAATGTTCCGTTAATTGCGCAAATACCGGAAAGATCACTATGAATATCGGCGGCGCGGACGTGAGCGCGAAATATACGGCGTATTCTAAAGATATGGAAA
>CAZJFS010000077.1:0-19606 GCA_964545075.1 uncultured bacterium | reverse complement strand
AATTCGGAAAACCTTTCAACGGAAACATACAGACGGGAAATGACGCCGAATTCGTTGTTTACGACTGCACTTTCCCGCTGGACTACCTTTTAAAGGGAACGGAGCCAAGAGAAGATATAGCGCCGTTCCATTACGCCAAGACGTCCTACGGCGACTCGTTCGGAAACCCCGGCTACGCAATCGACAAGGATGCCAGCGCGCTCTACAACACTTATAAACCGGCCGGGAAAGAGCTTAAAGACATATTCAAATATAACCCGATAAATTTCAAGAGCGGAAAAGGCCCGCTGAAATACTTCGTAGAGGTCCGCGATTGTTCCAACAACGGCGGAGGAACGGGTGAAACAAAATTCAACTGCAGCAGCCACTATTTCAGCGATACCGTGTCGGCTAACGACGCATACACCCAGGCGCAGCTGAAATATAACCCTGATGCCGTAAAATATATGGTTCAGTCAGCGAAAGCGGGAAGTTCGCTTCCAGCCGACGGCACGGCCATATCGACGACCGACATAGATGAAAACAATTACTGCGAATCAGAGGATTATGCTGGCGATAACATCCAGAAAAAATGGAAAGAATGCGACTACATCAAGAAAGTCCTTAATTCCAATGTCGACGGCGGCGATACGCTGAAGATATTAAAACGGTTCCAGGCATGGGGCAAGATAGAGATAGAAGACAAGATAAAACCTAACCTCGGCTTGCGCATAACGAATACCGTTAAACAGACGACAAGAAGAATATATAAATGCGACGGTTACGAGGTCTTAAGAGGAGCTACGCTCCCCGAATTCTCTCAGGCGAACTATGACAGCGATCCATACAGAAAATATGCCCTGCTGGATCAGCCCAAGAAATTCAACTACGCCGCGCTTCCTGCCGGCTATACCCCAACTCCGCCCGCTGCCAACGCGGTCGGAAACGCATCGGTTCCCTTCGATAACACGGAAGAAGAATGGATGTTCGACGCCATTCCGGTCAGCGCAACGACCAATAAGTTATATGAAGGCGACGAAGGCAACCAGGATACCAATAAGCACGGTTACGGCGTCGGCAAGGACATTCAGATGGTCATGACCCACCAGGACCTCTGCGACGCGAACAAGGCCGCATGGTTCACGCCGTATTACGCTTATGATAATATCGACGGCCAGAGAATCCCCAAAGACGGCCAGCAGTTCCAGCTGGAAAACTGGTACAAAGGCGTCGCCGCCGATAACAAGAGCGGAAATGAACCGGCAGATCCAGTATTCGCCAAGGACTTAATAAATAAAGGTTATACGACATGGCTCATAAAAGACGAGCTCTGCGATCCTTCCGCGATAGACGGCGTTTATAAAAGCGAAGGTTATTTCAACTATCCTCAGGTCACTTTCAGCAATGTCAACACCGAGTGGAGCGGAAATCCAATAAACAACAAGGAAGTGTCGGTAACATACAGCGTCATAGACAAAAACAAAAACAATAGAAAGCTGACGGTAAAATTCTTCGTCGCGCCGACCGATTCGAGCATAATAACAATAGAAAAGCATGAAAAGAGAAACGATTAAATCATTAAGTTTTTAAAGAGGAAGTTCTAAAATCATGAATAAAAATTTTTACACCGCGATTTTCACTGCAATATTCATAGTTTCAGCCTCATTCTGCCTGGAAGCGAAAGATAAGGCTAAAGAATTAGATATGCGCATAATCAAGGAAAATAAAGTATCCAAATGCACCGAATTTCTTATCGAGCCAAAATCCGCTAAAAAACAGAAACGCGCCATTTCCGAATATGACGCGAGCGGTTTTAAAAAGAAAATGGCCGAATATAAGCCTGGCGGCGCCTTGGATAAAAGATTCGAATACATCTGCGACACGGCCGGAAATGAGCTGAAAAGCCATGAATATAGCGGCGACGGCATACTTAAATCATCGAAGGAAAGCGCGTATAACGTTACCGGCGACATTCTCGCGGAATCCACTTCTAATAAAGCCGGAAAAATAATTCAAAAGCGCTCGTATAAATATGACGCGAACGCCGACATATCCGAACAGGAGACAACCGGTCCAAACGGCGGCATTATCGGCAAAACCACTTATAAATATGACGGAAAGCACAATAAGATCGAACAAACCGCTTACGGAAAGAACAATGAACTCACCGGCAGGTGGGTTTACAAATACGGCGCGAACGATCTTCTGTCGGAAACCGTTATTTATTCAAAGGACAATAAATTAAGCGGCAAATGGGTCTATAAATACAACGAAAAAAAGCTGATCTCTGAAATGACCGGATATAATTCATCTAACGCCGTTTATTTTTCTAAAAAATATGAATATGAATTTTTCACGGCTGTCGCCGCATCGGCGCCTAAAACCCCGAATGTCGTAAAAAATCCCGCAGCCGAACAAAATGAACCGCAGGTAACCATGAACCCCGGCGAAGAACCTGTGTCTTCAGAATTCACGACATCGAAATTCATACTCGCGGCGGAACACGGTTCGGCCGAAGATATGGCCAGAATGCTCGATGAAGGCAAACTCAACGTCAATGGCAAAGACGGCGACGGATGGACGCCTCTTATATCGGCGTCGGTATTCGGAAACGCGGATGCCGTAAAATTTCTTTTAGACCACGGCGCCGATCCTGATATTAGGGACAACAAAGGCATGACCGCCTTCGACCATGCCAGAAAAAGAGGACGTAACAACGTTATAGGCGTAATAAAGAAACAGTCCGGAGAGCAAAAATAACTCCGTTGACTTTATCTGAATTAATGATATAATATAAGCCTTATGTTATAAGTTTATGCGGCATAAATATATAATGTAAGGCTTATTTATTTTTAACGCGAGATGGTGTTATATGCAGGTTTCAGACAAAAAAATAGTTTTCAATACGGTCTTCGAAAAGCTCTCGGTCACGATAATAGACGGAAGAAAGCTTGAATATCATTCGGAATATTATGAAAAAAAACGCAACGCGTTTAACATCGATAAAATGATAGAAGGCGCGCTTGCTGCTTGCGGCGTCGAATTTTCCGATATTTCAAAAATTTACGTTTTCTGCGGACCCGGATCCTTCACGGGTATAAAATTAGGACTTTCAATGGTTTACGGGCTTCTGTGCGGTTCGGGCGAAAGATGCGTTCCAAACGGTCTGTCGCTTCTGGACTACCTTCTTTTTTGCGGCTTGCAAAAAAAATGCGATCGCAAGCGTTTGACGGCCGTCATTCCCGGCGTGCGAGGCGAATATTTCGCGAAGACGATGGAACCTGTAAAAGACGATATGGCTGCATCGTTTAAAAACATAAGCGATGAATTCGTAGTTCTATCGGAAAAAATGGCTTTGGATACGGCGGATGATCGTTACGTGGCAGACCCTCTGTCGAAGGCTTTTTTTACGGACGAAAAACTTCCCTCATCTATTCGCGAAGGCGCTCTGACCGTGAAAGTCGAAGCTGAGGGTATTTTAAAATTCATTGATTTTTGCGAAGAAACCGATAATTCACGATTTTTGCCGCTCTCGCCCATATATCTTAAAGACACCTACGCCATTAAACCTAAAACGGAGACATGCTGATGAATATATTAGGAATCGACACTTCCTGCGACGACACTTCCGTCGCGATATTGAAATATTGCCAGATTAGCCGTAAATTTCATATAAAAGCGAATATCATATCTTCCCAGGTGAAAGCGCATGGAGAATACGGGGGCATAGTGCCGGAGATCGCCTCGCGCGAACACCTTAAAAACATTAAAACGGTGTTCGAAATGGCGCTTGAAAAAGCCCAGGTTGCCGAAAGCGATATTGATCTGGTCGCCGTAACGGCGGGCCCCGGCCTTCTGGGTTCCCTCATCGTCGGCTATTCTTTCGCGAAAGGGTTCACGATTTCTAAAAAAATACCGCTGATAACGGTCGATCATATAAAAGCGCATACGGCGGCGAACTTTCTTTCGCCTTTCGATATCAATTTTCCGGCGATAGCCCTCACCATATCCGGAGGTCATTCTTCCCTTTCAGTCTTGAATTCGCCTATCGACGCAAAATTTATCGGCGGAACGATAGATGACGCCGTCGGCGAGCTCTTCGATAAAATCGCCCGCTACCTCAAATTTCCATACCCCGGAGGCCCTTATATAGATAAAATGTCGCGAGCCGGATCTGAAAAATACAAATTACCGCGTCCACTGATAAACGAACCCAACTATAATTTTTCATTTTCAGGCTTAAAGACCGCCGTCATAAATTTCACGCAAAAAAACCCAGGTTACGATGTTTCCGACCTGGCTCACAGCATGACGGCAGCCATTTGTTCGGTCTTCACGAAAAAAATAAGGAACGCGGCGGACGAGTATAAAGCCAGAACCATAATTTTATCGGGCGGCGTGGCCTCAAACAGCATGATACGCGAGGCGGTTACCAGCCTCGGCGAAAAGCTGAAGGTTTTCGTCATGATTCCCGAACCCGTTCTTTGCACCGATAACGGCGTTATGATAGCTATTTCGGGCGGGCTAAACTATCTTTATTCGCCCGATAAAAATTTAAAAAATACCGACGTTTATCCCACGACGAGATGGTAACGCGGTTTTTCAAACAATATTAAGGAATTATAATATGGCTGACATAAAAATACTCGATGAAATGACCGTCTGCAAGATAGCGGCGGGCGAAGTGATATTATCGCCGGCCTTCGTGATCAAGGAACTGGTTGAAAATTCTATCGATGCGGCTTCGAACGAGATAATAATAGAATTAAAAGGCGGCGGGCTTTCAAAAATTTCAGTGTCAGATAACGGCCTGGGAATGACCCGCGACGAGATACTCATGGCGCTTGAACATCACGCAACTTCTAAACTCAAAGACGTTAACGACCTTAAGAAAATAGCGACCTACGGCTTCCGTGGCGAGGCCCTGCCGTCTATCGTTTCAATTTCAAACGCCGAGATAATCTCGTCCAACGACGGCGAAAAGCCAGCCGTCTGCGTCAGGATAGAAGGCGGAATCATCAAAAGCGTCCAGCCGGCCGCTTCGACCCGCGGAACGAAAATATTCGTAAAAAATCTTTTTTTCAACACTCCCGTAAGAAAAAAATTTTTAAAATCCGAAAGTTACGAAACCGCCCTCGTTACCGAAACCGTCACCAGATACGCGCTAGCGCATCCTGAAATCAAGTTTTCGCTTTTCATAAACGAGCGGGAATCCTTTTCGACCAGAGCCAATTCAGGAATATTAAGCGTAATAAACGATATTTTTTCAGGCGATATCGCGGATCACCTGATCGAAAAAAATTTTACCGGTTCTGACGCTAAATTCGGAAATATTTCAATCAAAGCTTATTTCGCTCCCCCGCACATTTCAAAACCAGGAAACCGTTACCAGTATTATTTCGTAAACGGCCGCCCTTTTAAAAATAAAAGCGTCTCTCACGCGGTAATGGAAGCCTACAAAAAACACCTTAATCCAAGACAATATCCGGTTCTTTTCATGTTTTTAAACATGGACCAGCAATTCGTCGACGTGAACATACACCCTACAAAGACGGAGGTCGCATTCGCCGGAGAATTCGCCATCCACGATATGATATTTAAAATAACCTCCGACGCGCTTTCTAATTTGCGCGTGATGCCAACGGCTGGATTCGAGCGTCACGAAGATGACAAAGTCCCGGTTTTTTACGGGTTCAAAAAAACGCCGGATGAAAAATCTCAGGAACCGGGCCCCGAACGTTTTGACGAAGAAAAAACTTACTCACAGGGCGAACTGGGCCTTACCGAATCGTCTCATCTCATGGCCGGACTCGGCAGGGAACATACTTCGCATTCATCCATGCCTCTGGAAACATCGCCGGGATCCGGCAGACCCGTAGCACCCGCCGACGGAATATCTCACCCCGCCGTCGTTGAAAAATCTTTTTTATCCGGCACTTCACGGATATTAGGACAGGTTTTTAACGCCTTCATTATTATAGAGGACGCGGATAAACTTTTGATAATAGACCAGCATGTCGCCGCCGAAAAAGTCCTTTATGAAAAAATATTGCGATCGCTCCTTGAAAAAAATTTCAATTCACAGTCTCTTTTGATACCACATATTTATAGCCTGACGCCTCAGGAGTTTCAAATGGTCTCGCTAAATCACGAACTTTTTGAAAAATACGGGTTTGACGTCGAAATATTTTCGAATAACTCCATTGCGGTAAGAGCGGTCCCCGATTTCATTGAACCGTCAGCCGAAAAAGAATTTATATTCGAAATAATTACTGCCAGTTCAGCCGGAAACATCAAATTTGACGAAGAATTCTGCAAAAACCTGGCCGCTATGATGTCTTGCAAGGGCGCCGTAAAGGCGGGGAAGCCGTTGAATGAAGAAACCATGAAGATGCTCGTATCAGACCTTTTAAAGTGCGATAATCCTTATTTTTGCCCGCATGGCCGCCCGGTTATAATGAAAATGCCGCTTTCGGACATCCTCCAGAAATTTAAAAGAAGCCTTTGACGGCAAATGCAAATAAAAAACAAAACGCATGTTTTTTTAACGATTGCTTGACAAATATGGCAATTTTTGTTAAATTTAATCATTGTCATTTGATCGATATTGTCAATTTAATATGCATCCTAAACAGGGTTCTTAGAAAAATCAATCCTGATTATATTTTTATATATCAAGAGAGAGTGTGATTACTATGCAACTTACAAGAGGTTCGGAATATGCTATTCGCGCCATTTTGGATCTGGCGTCAAAACCTGATGAGACCAAGATCCAGCTTAAAGAAATAGCGGCCAGAATGGACATTCCGGAAGATTTCCTCGCAAAGATATTTCAAATATTAAACCGCACTGGCATCGTTAAATCATTCCGTGGAACCAAGGGCGGTTACACTCTCGCCAAGCCTCCTGAACAAATCACTCTCAAAGACATTATAAGCGCCGTTGACGGCCCGATACAGCTCAATAAATGCCTGGACGTCGCCTGCATCGATAAAACGCAATGCAATTACACCGCGAAATGCCCCGTTCACGATGTCTGGCAGGAAGCCCAGAGTTCTCTTTTAAGCATTTTACATAAAGCGAATTTTAAAGTTCTCGTCGAGAACCTTGCCCTTAAAAATGCCGCTAATAATAATTAATGAAATGTTCATCGTGAATTAATAAACTGAATAATTACATGGCAGGGGTTATTTCGGCCCCTGTCTTTTGTTTAAAAAAAATATTGTTATGAAACAAGTCAATAACCGCAATTCATGTTTTTCAAAATTAAACGATCTATATCTCAAGGTTTTAAATATTAACCGCGGGATGTTAGACGGCAGATCATCCGATTTTCTGGCCAGAAACTGTCAGGATCGCGAAGTCGCTTTGTTTTTCACCGCTCTGGATATAACGCTCATAATTTTAATGGACAGGATACGTCAGATAAAACTTGAAATTTTCGAAAATATTCCGCAAGTTCAGAAAATGTTCTCGGCCGACCACGAAGTGCGTGAAAAACTTTCCGAACTTATATATGAATACGTTTTTTCAGGACTCGCGATATGCTTTTTAGATAATATCATTAAAAATGACGGGAAGATTTATCGCCTCGACGCAACGATAACGCCCGAGGTCGTATGGGACATATTTTCTCAAAAAACCGCCGGTTTTAAAATTCCGGACATGCATGAGTTCTTGTATGAAGACGAAAATTCAGACGTGTCTTCCATGTTCAAACTTATGTTCGACTCGATGTACGACCGGCTGAAACTTCAGATTCCTTCATTTTATTCATTAAAAGACAGTCTTAATATACTGGCGAAGGAACTCATCGAAAAATCGCTCGTCGAAGGTATGCTTGTTTTTAAATCTTATGAAGAGGCCGTTTCACAAATAACAGATATGAGAATAAACAGCTGATGGGAATTAAAATATTACAGATAATAAACAGGCCCGCAATAACTGGCGGAATGGAACGTTACGCGCTGGATCTTTCAAAGTTCCTGAAAAAAAGAGGACATGAGGTTTTTATGGCGGTGCGCGGAGGGACCGATCTAGCAATGGCCGTCGATGAAGCCGGAATAAAAAGAATTCCGATAACGCGCGGAGGAGCGATTCAACCCTACAACGTATTTTCAATAGCTCGCGCGATCCTGGCTGAAAAATTCGACATACTTCACGCCCATACCGGAAACGATTACTGGCCTCCGCTTCTTGCTAAGTGGCTCACTTTAAACCGCAGCGCGCGCGTCTTTGTTACACGCCATATTCTTTCGCCGCCTCGCGGTTTTTCCTCGCGATTTTATTTTCAAAACGTAGATACCATATGCGTTTCCAACTCCGTGCTTCAAACCATGAAAGATTTTTCCAACCCGCGGTCAAAGCTTCATCTTGTATATCCTGGCATCGATCTTGAAAAGTTTTCACCTGAAAAATACGAACCCGCGATCAGACGCTCGTTTAAAATACCGACCGGGGATTTCGTCATCGGCACCATGCATAAATGGTTTTCGAAAAACGTCATCATCATTGAAAAGCTGCTTGAAGACTTTTCTGAAATTAAAATAATGATAGCCGGAGAATTAAAACCCCACGAGATCGAACAGGTTAAAAATCTTAAAAATAACGACAGGATATTTCTTACCGGAATAATTAAAAATATGCCGGAATTTTACCGTTCATGCGATGTTTTCCTGTTTCCGAGCTTCGACGAAGCTTTCGGCATGGTCGTCGTGGAAGCTATGCTTATGGGCCTTCCGGTTTTGACCGCGGCAAGCGGAGGGGCATCTGAAATATTTGCCGAAGGCGAATGCGGCTACAAAATAGATGCGGAAAGGCCTGACCTCTACTCTAAAGCGTTTGGAAAAATATACAACGATCCGATTCTCCGTATGAATTTGTCGGAAAACGCCAGAAAATCCGGCCAGAAATTCGGAATCGAAAAAATGGCCGAAAGCATTGAAAATCTATATCTTAAAACCCTAAGCGTAAAGCGATAAAATTTCACTCACTATATATATTGGGAACGCAAGTTATTGAAATAAAAAAACCGGCCGAAAAGCCGGTTTTTTTAAATTTATAAAACTATTGTTTGCTTTTCATTAATATTGAAAACTGCTCGATACAATTTCGTTCACGCCGTCGTTTTTCTCGTCCGCGCGCGGCATATCGAAAGGCGTTATATGCGGCGTTATAAGCATTATCATTTCAGTTTCCACGTGGGTTTTAGCATTATGCGTAAAAAGCTTTCCAAGACGCGGGATATCTCCAAGCATGGGAACCTTCACAGTCTCCGAACGTTCCTCCTGCTTTATTATACCTCCAAATACAGCGGTGTTATTATCCTTTAACCTGACGATCGTATTGGTATTACGCGTACCCATGTGTATCTGGCCGTCCTCCGTAACGCTTATAAGCGATGACACGTCAACGTTCAGGTCTATGGTCACTTCAGTATCGGAATGTATCTTAGGCGTTATTCTAAGACTTATGCCTATCGATGTCATAGTGTATTTCTTCACCGGCAGGTATGTGGTTGGAGTAGTCTGGGTAACTCCATTAACAGTGGTCGTGGTCGGGATCGTATATGTAGGAAGCGTTGAACCGGTGTTCGAAGTAGATGTTCCACTCGTTCCACTCGTTCCCCCATTGATAACGGTAGAACTTAAAGATGTTCCGCTGGGCGCCACTATATAATCAAACGAAGGCACCGGCACCTGTTCGCCTATGAGCGTGGACGCTTTTTTACCGTCAACGACAAGCAACCTCGGACTCGCGAGCACCTTTGCCTTGTTATTATTTTCTAAAAATTCCATCGTGGCGCTTATGTTCTCAACCTTGAGCGCTTTTGTTATATCGGCGAACCCGAGCGATGAAATGCTTTTAACGCCAAGCCGCGAGAGGCTGTCGCGCCCTATCTCGACGATCTTAACCTCGATATCGACCTGCCTTATTCCCTGATCTATTTTTACCAGAAGATCTTCCAGCGTTTTGATATTTCTCGGGGTATCAAACGCTAAAAGGCTGTTCGTCCGATTATCGTAGCTGAAATTTTTCACATTTAAAATATTGCTCAGTTCAGGCGATTGGGTTATTACGTTTATTACCTCAGAAGGAGTGGAGTTTTTAAGATTGAAAACTTTTCTTATTTTTTTCGAATAAGTCTTTTCGTTGCCTTTAGAGGTTATGACATAAGAACTGTCGTCTAACTTTACAAGGACGTAATCATACATATTCGCCAGAAGCTTTATCGCGTCGATTATCTTCATTTTATGCACGTAAAAACTGATCTTTTGGTCGGCGGCGACATCTTTATCGAGCACGAGGTTTATACCGGCCATTTCAGATATGGCTTCGGCGATTTCGTGAAACGTAAGCTCGTGAAATTTTAACGCCACTTCGAGATTTTCTGAATTCGTCCGGCCGGTTATAGTTATGGAATCGTCTTCAACGGTATAATTAAAGCCGTTATATTTAAAAACGCCTTCGAGCACCTCATATAGCGTTCCCTGAGAATGCGCCGTGAGATTTCCCGAAGCGCTGTTTTTTATTATAACATTAAGTTTTGTGCCAGCCGCAAACTTTTTAACGACCTCTTCAACCGGAAGATTTTCAAAATGAAATTCATATTTTGAAGAGTCGTTGGTAAGAATATCGCTGTACTTTTTTGGGGGTTCCGCCTTACCCTGAACATTGCTGACGGAACTGGCGTTATCTCTTATTTTTTTAAAAAAATGTATGTATATCTCGTTTCCACCCTTATATACTTTGTAGTCCAAGGCCTTTTCAAGTATGAAAGTGGCCCGGCAGACTTTCGGGCTGTCTTTTATCCTGTTCATTTGAAGTACGTTGATCCCGCCTTTCTGGATCGTTATAAGGTCGCCGCCTTTCACGTCGAACTGGGCGTTTAAAAAATCGCAGACGACCGCTCCGCCGTTCGCTTCATTACGCACGTCAACGTCGGTGAATTTTATAGGTTCGTTGCTTGTGAAAGCAACCCTTACATAATCAGCCGTTTCACTCACGCCGACCTTCGTTATCGTGTCGAACGACGCCGCGAATGATACGGCGCAGAAGGCGGACATGATCAAAATCAGCGCGATTAAATAGATATTTCTTTTTTTTCTCATTCTGACCTCACTTTTATTTTTAAATATTTTTAAACTTTGATGAGCCGCGACATTGAAAGTACGGGCAGATATGCCGCAAAAAGAACCAGGCCCACGACAAACGCCAGCGCCACTATTATTAAAGGTTCCATTATCCTTAAAAACGTCGTTGTTGCGTAATCTAGTTCCCTTTCATTAAAAGCGACTATTGTTTCAAGCATTTCGTAAAGCGTATTCGATTTTTCGCCGACTCTCAACATACTTACCGTAAATGTCGGCAAATATTTACTTTTTTTGAAAGAGTCATAAATTGAAACGCCGTTCTCTATGCTGGTACAGACCGTATTTAATTCATCCATAAGAGCCAGATTTTCAACGGTGGCCGCCGATTCCTTCAACGAGTTGAGAAAAGTATAGCCTGAAAAAAACAACATATTCAAGCTTTTTATAAACTGCGTGAAGTTATATTGAATAATTAGCAGTCCCATTATCGGAGCTTTCATCATCAGCCTGTCGATGATCTTTTTTCCCGTACGCGTCGAATTGATCTCAATATAAATCGTTATAAGAATAAATATTGCGCCGAGTATCATCCAGAAATATGTTCTCGAAAAATGCCCTACCGCAAGAAGAATTTGAGTCGGCATTGGAAGCTCTCCACCCATCGATTTATATATTTCTTCAAATCTTGGTATTAAAAGCGTCACGACGTATGTAACGAGGACAAATATAAAAACCAGCAAAAACACTGGATAACTTAATGCATCGCGCAATTTTCTTCTGAATTCGATCGTCTTTTCGAGATAATCGGTTATGCGCATAAAACATTCGTATAATTTACCCGAAAGCTCTCCCACCCTGACAAGATCGATGAAAATTTTGGGGACGTGTTTTTTATGGGCCGAAAATGCCACATGCAGCGGTTTACCGCCTTCAACCTGTTGGCAAACGTCCCTTATGATCTTTTTAAGAAGCCTGTTTTTCGATTCCGCTTCAAGTATGCCAAGCGCTTCGAGCAGGTTGACATTTCCTTTTATCAATACCGAGAAATATCTTGTGAATTTAGCCAGATCGCTAAGGCTTATCGTGGTCCAGAGCATCATCTCGCTGATAAAAGTGCCTTCGCCTTTTACATCGATGGAAATAACGTCCAGGTCCTGTTTTGAAAGATCAGCTATGGCCGCGGCTTTACTGACGGCGTAAATAACGTCGTCGACTATTATATTCTCGTTGTTCTTGGCTTTATATTCAAATATTGGCATTTACGTTCTTATTCGCCTTTTATTTCACTCCCGGGAACTCATCGGCGAGTTCAACCGTGAAATTTACGCTTTCCTGGTTCACCGATATCGATTTTTCAGCTTTCTGATAGCCTTTCTGCTCGACAATCATATTGTAATAATCGAAAGGAACCGATGGTATCGAGAAATTTCCAAAAGTATCAGTCACGACGATCCTGTCGGAGATCTGAACGCGAGCGCCGTATACGGCTTTACCCGACTCTTTTTCTAAAACCGTACCCGTTACATTTCCCGTTTTTTCTTCAGGAGAAAGCGCTATATCGTTTTTAACGCTTACTTCCGCAACGTTAACCTTGCCTTTGTATAATCCATATTTTCCCGCGATAACGGTGACATCGGCGAATCCGAGAGGAAGCCCGTCAACGATGTAATGACCCTCTTTGTTGGTTTTTCCGTTTTTAGACCCTATTACTATGGTAGCGTTCGCGATAGGTTCGTGCGTTCTGGCGTTTCTTACCGTTCCGTACATACTCGAATATTTCTGAGCGTATTTGGTGTATTCGAGCGTAGCGTTTCTTTCGACTCCGTTATGGCTTATAAGGTTGGCCTCGCGTTCGCTCGGCATTAAAAGTATCTTCAGCTTGTTGCGACCGGTGCCGATTTTTATGCTGCTTTCATAAGCCGTATGATTCGGAGATTCTGCGCGCACCGTCACCTGAGCTTTGTTTATCGTTTTTGAAATGAATTCACCGTTCGTATCAGAAAAATATACTTCATCGTCCACCATTACTTTAGCGCGTGAAATAGGAATGCCGGATATCATATCCACGACCTTTCCAGCTACAAATATTGTATCTTTAGACGGTTTTAAAGCCGCGAAAGTTTTTTTGATATTACGATTTTTCTCTTCGCGTGAAACCTGCATACTCTCTTCGAGCGTCGGAACGGAAGCAATATGTCCGCCCGAATAAGCGGGGCAGTCTTCTTCAATCATATTTGATTTCGCATTGGAAAGAGCCTTTTTAGCGATTATCGCATTAGAGAGAGCCATACGGCCGGTTTTAGGGCGCAATTTTATGTTAAATGAATTTTCGCCCCTCGCGATGGATATGGATTCGTTGTAATTATCATAGTCTTTATGTTTTACTTCAACGATAACACGGCCTATGATAAGATTTGCAGCCTTAAATTTGCCGTCCCTCTCCGTCTTCGTAACCCTGTCGCGGACCGTCACCACGGCGCCTGAGACCGGTTCGGATGTCGCTTCGTCGGTCACAAAACCGTCAAGCGATGCGGAACCTATTATCTGCGCGGTAACGACCGGCGGGCAAATAAAAACTATAACCGCGATAGCTGATAAAAGCAGGAAATTTTTGAATAAAATAGCTGTTTTTGAAATTTTCATAATCTCTTTTTCCTTTTTATGAAATTAATAAAATATTGCCGTTAATATATTAGTAATAAAGCTTATTTTTAATATCGGTATGAAAAACAATTTATTTAAGGGTTTTATATAAAATAAGGTTTTTGATTTTTTTAAAATTTATATTGGCTTTTTTCACATTTTTGTGTTAAAATTTTCATAATGTTTTCCGGATAAAACCGGTTTGTTTTAATAAGGCTGTTTCATCCGGAAGCAAAAAGAATTATCTAGGAGGCCAATAAAATGATAGTTATTAGTAACGATTGCACGGGTTGCGGAATTTGCGCCGATAGCGCTCCTGCCATATTCAAAGTCGGAGACGACGGCACGGCGAAAGTTATAAATCAGAACGGCGATAAGGCAAAAGTTCAGGAAGCTATCGATAGCTGCCCTGTAAGCGCTATATCGATGAAATAATATTTAAAATCTTTTATAATGGCCAACACGTTCTTTTTTTAAAATCGTGTTGGCCATATTGTTTTTTAAGATGGCATATTCCAAAATACTTATAATAAGGCTTTCATCCGCCGGAGACTTAGTTTTGACGTTCCCGGCTTTTTTTTATCTTTTAAATAAATTTCCCGATTCTTCGATCGACTGGGTCGTCGACGCACGTTTTTCATCGCTCTTAGACCTTCTTCCAGGCGTTAATAAAAAAATTATATTTCCCGGAAAAACGTTAAAAGATAAAACGAGGCCGCTTTCGGAAAGATTTGTGGCTCTCCGCCGGTTTTTGGGCGAGCTTCGCGCCGAAAAATACGATCTTTCAATTGATTTTCAGGGACTTTTCAAAAGCGGTTTTATCGCGTTCGCGTCGAAATCGAAGAAACGGTTTTCATTCAAACCGGGCGGACACGATTCCCGCGAAATGAACAACATATTTCAAACGGATCTTATCGATGCCGAAAAACCTTTTGCCGAAGGACTTTCCACAAAAATATTTTACCGCTCCCTCATGCTCGCCTCAAAAGCGACCGGCGGCGAGATCGGGAAAATGCCAATAAAGCTTAGCATCCCGATTGAAGACCGCGAAATGGCCGACTCATTTTTCGTCGAGGCTCGAAAAAAATTTGAATTCGATAGGGTTATCGTTTTAAATCCATTCACCAACTGGGCCACCAAGACCTGGCCGGTTGAAAAATGGATAGAGCTTATACAGCTTTCAAGGCGCGACCCGCGTCTTGTTAAAGCTCTTTTCATTTTGCTATGGGGGCCGGCCGAACTTTCATCCGCAGAAAAAATAGCGGCCGAAGCAGGCCCGGGAGCAATGCTTTCACCGCCTACCACACTGCGCGAGGTTTTCGCTATCCTTGATCGAGCGGACATAACCGTTTCCGGTGATTCATTCGCGCTTCATGCCGCATATATACTTGAAAAGCCGACCGTAGCTTTATTCGGCGCTTCGGACCCTGCAAGGTGCGCCCCGGTTGGAGAAAAAGCAGAAACGGTAACATTAAAACTGCCATGCCAGCACTGCTTCAAAAAAACATGCCGTTTAAATACGAACGCATGCATCAAAAATATCGACGCATGCGCGGTATTGGAAAATATAATAAAGCTTATTTAAGTTTAATTCCGACTATAATAAACGGCAAAAATAAATTCTCATGCGCGGTTGAATAAAAATTTAAAAGGTTACATTTTAGTGCGCAAGTATATGATCTGATTGAAAAAATAGACGTTTTTGTTGTTGTCTCCGATTATAAACTGAAGCCATACGCCGGCCGAATTTTTGATATCGGTATAACCGACGGCGGATCCGTTATATTTGCCCTTGTAAGTCGCCTTCGCCACCATTTCATCTTTCTTTTCCTGCGTAACAGCATCGTCAAACGCCACATTCACATAGTAATTAGTATCGATCACGAAAAATTTACTTTCTTTTTTTACCGTTCCAACGCCGTCGATAACAAATTCATGATTTGGCAAAACGCCGATCGGATTTTCGGTGATATTGTCCTTGCCGCTTTTAAGCAGGATATTATCGGAAGCCATCGCTCCGGCGGCGGGCAAAGTATCGGTCTGGGCGCGCACGAAATAGAGCGGCTTGAAGTCTTTTCCATTGACGCTTTGCGCTTTGAGATAAAACGTGTAAATTATGTAATCGTAAACCATCGTATCGCTGGTGATTGGATCGACGTTGGCCTTTATTTCCTTGACGTGTTTGAGCGTCATGGTTATCCTGTCCTGATTTTCATCATACTCTAAAATTTCAGCCGAACTTCTGACGTCCTTCTCGAACCATTGTAACGCAAGCCTTGTTTCCCTTAAATTATCGCCTTTTTGAAACAGGTTTTCGGCCTGACGGCGGCCGTGCATCATGAATTCGTTAAAGCCCATGAACAAAAGCGCAAATATGAAAACGCCGATCATAATCTCTACGACGGTGAATCCTTTATAACTGTTGTTTTTAATATTCTTTTGCGGCATAATATAGTCCTTTGATCAAAATTAAATTTTATTATGGCTTTGTAACTATTGTAAAAGCTTTGAACGAAAGTTCCTTTTTATTTTCAGGCTCGATCCATGATACAGTGACATTTATCTGAATGCGCGATGTCAGTTTTTCATATTCGGCTTCTTCCTTGGGTTGCGTAACGGCGGTCGGAAGCCCCGAAGCGTCATCCATGATCATCGGCGGAAAGTTAACTATTTTAAAAGTCTTGACCGGAAAGAAAGATATTGAAATATCCATTTTATAGTTAGGATAACCGGGAATTTTTCCGTAAGCGATGGTTTTGGTATATTCCGCCCAGTCGGCCGACGTTCCTGTTTTTTGCACGATAAGATATTGCAGGGCGGCGTAACCGGTATAAACGGCTTTAAATGGCGGAACCTCAAGCACCGATGAGCCGTGCTTGAGCTGTTCCATCTGAGAAAGCGCCAGATTGGAAGCCTGTATCGCATAAATACTCTTAATGTTGGCGCGGGACGAAAAAGACAATATGTTTACGAAGGGAATTACAGCGCACGTAAAAATGGCGAATGCGATAAGTATTTCAATCAGTGAAATGCCGGCTTTTAAATCAGGTTTATTATTGCGTTTGATTGTCATTTGATTTTTTCTCCGTTAGAATTTAACGCGCTGACGCCAATTTGTTCTGAAGTTCCGATTTGAGCTTGGATATCTCGGATTTAGTGGTTTGATCGACATCCAGGCTTTCACACGTTTCAACATATCTTAGCAGCGCTTTTAACATGGTTTTATCATTTCTATTCAACATGCCGATCATGGCAAGTTTCTGATATATTTTCAATTTCATTATCTGATTATCGGGTTCGCTTTTTAAAGCCGCGACGAGAACGTCGGCCGCCTTGTCAAGATTTCCCGCCATCAGCAATTTATCGGCCATTATATAATATTTATTCGCCTTACCCGAAGTAGCCTTTATGTATTTAGAGTTAAAATCGTTATACGCCCTTACGGTTTCCTGACTTTTAACATAAGATTTCCTGCACGCCATATAAGTTTTATCATATTCGGAAGCCGGATCGAACGATTCGACACCAAGGCTTTTCGATGACACCCTTTTTATTTCTTCAATTTCGTCCTCGAGCTTAACGGTTTTATTGCTTGATCTTGAATCGCGGGGCGATTTTTTAAATATAAAGCGATAGCCCGGAATTACGATCGTAAATATAAATATTATTAAACTGAAAAAAATTATGGCCTTACTTTTCATAAGAAAAACCTTTCAAATATATCTAGTCTTTTTGCTGGATGAAATTATCGGAATTACTTACGTTATAATTTATCGTGCAATATTTTTTATCGAGCGTATCCTTGATTATATCTATCCATTTCTGAAATGTGTTTATTATGATCTTGTCCGGATACATATCAGTCACGCCTTCTTCTTTCCAGTTGATTTCCTGGCAGGTATAATTTCCAAATATCGCCATAAAGGTGTTGTCCGTACCGCCGAACACTTTAAATCCGTCTTTTCTAGAATCGTCGTCCATCATCATGCCGTTCTTTCCGTACATATACGCATCGATTCTGACATATGGGCGTTTTGAAAAATATGACTGAAAACCGCTGAACAAACTGGCATAATGTTCCTTGTTATATGCGTGAGGGGCGAAAATGATCTTTCCGGTGGCTCCCGGATACGCCTGACTTTGCGTCGCCGGCGCCGTGCCGAGAGCGATCAGCTGCAGGCAGTTATTGCATCCGCGAAGAAATTCATAATTACTCTGGCAACCGGCGTCGAAAACGCCGTCGTCGGAATGTCTCAATATCTGGCCGGCAATGATTATATTCCCGGTAGCGACGATCGCGCCGCGCCCTTTGTAAAAACCTTCGACAAGCGCGTCGCCGTCAACGAAATAAATTCCGTTCACATGCATCGCAAATTTAGAATCCAGCGTGGCCGCCGTAAAAACGTTTTTTCCAACCTTGACGAAATCATACCAGGGAAATTCTTTTTCACACTGGTCGGCGGTGTCGGCCCAGCCCCAGAAAGGACGCCAAACGACATTTTTATAGGATTTTTCGGCTTTTAAGAGTCCCCATGCCGCTTCACCTATATATTTGCGTTCTTCGAATAATTTATTGTTGGTGGCGGAATCAAATACATGCGGTATTTTTTCGCCCTTCAGAGAATTGTTGTTTGTCAAGTCAATATTATTAACGCATATGTCATGTCTCATGGCCATGCGTTTATAAGTATCCTTGTCATAGAGATATGTCAACTGGCCGTTGTTGCCGATGATGTCCGCGGGAACGATAGGAGGCAGAGGCAATTCAAAATCATATGGCTCTATTCTTTTTTCGTTTTTACTTAAAAGGGCGCCGCCCCAGCCGGATGTGAGTTCGCCATATCGCCTTTGAACATCGCCGTATATTAAATTATGCACGGTAGGCGAGTCAGGAATTCCAAAGAGCGTTCGAAAGCCGCCGGCAACAAAATCGAACGCCTTGGCGAACCATCCCATAGGCGGAAAATGGCCGGTCAAATCGACGTTGCCACGTGAGCCGCCGGTAGAAGCTACAAAGCCCGCGAGCTGATTTCCAAGCTCGCTCCACCCGGTTGGATAATCAACTTCAGAAAGAACATAATTCGCAGGGTTTATCTCAGTTAAGAAGCCGGAGAGCCCGAGAGGTACGCCGGTATGCTGAATTTTGTCAATCATCGGCGATTTCCCGCCATTGTGGCCTTTGGTTAAGCCTACAGTCGCAAGCTTGGTGTCGACATCTTTCGAACACAACTTTATCAGCAGGCTGACGGACTCAAGTCCTTCAGTCACCAATGAAGACATTGCCGACGGTATCGCCATTAGTAATGCGGCATCTCTGGTTTCATTCAATTCCACAACTAATTTTCTGCCGAATATTTTGGCCGGAAGTTTTGTGTTGGCCGAGTCGGCCCATTTCACGCCATTATTGACGATCAAAGTTTGCGGCACATAGCTGGAAGTCCAACCAATGCTGATACCGCCGCCATTAAATAATCCCCCGGTATTTTTGCGCCGCGCAAGAATTTCCTGAGTGGCCTTATCTTCGTTCACGGCAAATGAATATTGATACATGACGGAAAGATCGCGGTATAGTTCCACCTGTTTCTGGACGGAAACCGTGCGCTTGGCGCTCCTGTATTCTGCCTGGCAGGATATCGTCAATATACCGAAGGTAAGATTATCGTCGACCTTTTTCTGCGTATCAAATTTTATTTTTATGAAATTTATCTTAGCTTCAGGAATAACCTCTTTAATTTTTGTCTCGATATTGGCTGATTTCAAAGCGCCGCTTGAAACCCATGAATCGTCAGGACAGTCCTTTGGAATATCGAAGTTGTCAAAATTTTGAAAAGCGCCGAATTTAGTGTTTATCTTTAAAGTTGACTGACCGCCGCTCTGCGGAATATCGTCGT